>NZ_JFJW01000057.1:0-167888 GCF_000611125.1 Cupriavidus sp. SK-4 | reverse complement strand
GGGGGCGGGGGGGGGGGGGGGGGGGGCCGCCTGTAACAGAGGGTGTCCGAACTTTTCGCGGACGGCGGCGTCTCTTACAGTTCTGCACAACCCTCGGACAATAAAAGGACGCTTTCGCCACATGATGAACCGCCGAACCCTGCTGGTCTCCGCCACTGCCTCCGCCGCGCTCGCCGCACTGGGCATTACCCCGTCGGTGCTGGCAGCCAGCCGGATCAAGCTCGGCGACGCCCAGCCATTCGGTTTCGACGCCCTGATCGAACGCGCCCGCGCGCTGGCCGGCAAGCCCTACGCGCCGCCGCCGTCGCCGCCCGCGGACGTGCTGTCCCGCATCGACTATGACGCCCACGGCAAGATCCGCTTCCGCACCGACGACGCGCTCTTTGCCAGTGGCCCCGGCCAGTTCCCGGTCACCTTCTTCCACCTCGGCACGTACTTCCGCACGCCGGTGCGCATGCACGTGATCGAACGCGCCAAGGGCGGCCCCGGCCAGGCCCGCGAGATCGTCTACGACGACGCCTACTTCGACATGCCGGCCGACAGCCCCGCGCACAAGCTGCCGCCGGGCAGCGGCTTTGCCGGCTTCCGCTTCCAGGAAAGCCGCCTCGGCGACCAGAAGACGCGCGACTGGCGCAAGAACGACTGGGTTGCCTTCCTGGGGGCGTCGTATTTCCGCGCCATCGGCGACCTTTACCAGTACGGGCTGTCCGCGCGCGGCGTTGCCATCGACGTGGCCGAAGCCGGCAAGTCCGAGGAATTCCCGGCTTTCACCCATTTCTGGTTCGAGACGCCCGAGGGCAACGGCGATACCGTCACGGTCTATGCCCTGCTGGATGGCCCCAGCATCGCCGGCGCCTACCGCTTCGTCATGCAGCGTGGCAAGGCCGTGATCATGGATGTGGAATGCGCGCTGTTCCTGCGCAAGGATGTGGGCCGGCTGGGGCTGGCGCCGCTGACCTCGATGTTCTGGTTCTCCGAAGGCATCAAGGGCACCGCCGTCGACTGGCGCCCGGAGGTGCACGATTCCGACGGCCTGGCGCTGTGGAACGGTGCCGGCGAGCATATCTGGCGCCCGCTGAACAACCCGCCGCAGACCACGGCCTCGGCGTTTTCCGACGACAACCCCAAGGGCTTCGGGCTGCTGCAGCGCGACCGCCTGTTCGACCACTACCAGGACGGCGTCAACTATGAGCGCCGCCCGAGCCTGTGGGTCGAGCCGCGCGACGGCTGGGGCCCCGGTTCGGTGCAGCTGGTGGAGCTGCGCACCGATGACGAGATCCACGACAACATCGTCGCCATGTGGGTGCCCAAGGCCCCGGCCAAGGCCGGCAGCACCTACCGCCTGCGCTACCGGCTGCACTGGCAGGCCGACGAGCCCTTTCCCTCGCCGCTGGCGCGCTGCGTGGCCACGCGCCTGGGCAATGGCGGCCAGCCGGGCCAGCCGCGGCCCAATGGCGTGCGCAAGTTCATGGTCGAGTTCAAGGGCGCGTCGCTGGAGAAACTGCCCTTCGGCGTCAAACCCGAGGCCGTGCTGACCGCCTCGCGCGGCACCTTCTCCTACGTCTTCACCGAGGCCGTTCCCAACGGCGTGCCGGGCCACTGGCGTGCCCAGTTCGACCTGACCGCAGACGGCAACCAGCCGGTCGATATCCGCCTGTTCCTGAGGCTGAAGGGCAAGCCGCTGTCCGAGACCTGGCTCTTTCAATACCACCCGTTCCAGTCGCCGGCGGGCTGAGGCGCCCGGCCCGGCGCGCGCCGGGCCCTTTACACCATATTGCGTCGCCGTGATGTCAGGCGCGCACGAGCGGGTATGATGGCTGGCTACGACAGTTCAACCGCATCAGCCAGCCTCACATGATTTCTCAAGAGTTCGCCGGCGCCGCCGAGAGTGGCCAGGCCGCATCGCTCCCGCGCTCAGAGCGCGCCTACCAGCAACTGCGCGCCGCCATCCAGGCCGGCCAGCTGCCCCCCGGCACGCGGCTGCGCGAAGTGGAACTGGCCGAATCCCTGGGCCTGTCGCGCACGCCGGTGCGTGAAGCGCTGTCGCGGCTGGAGTCCGAAGGGCTGGTCGTCAACGAGCCCAACCGCGGCATGATGGTCACCCAGCTCGACGCCAGCATGGTCAGCGAGCTTTACGTCATGCGCGAAGTGCTGGAAGGCACCGCCGCCGCGCTGGCCGCACGCCATGCCACCGACGTGGAGATCTCGCTGCTGCGCGATATCGTCGAGCGCGACCTGGCGTTCGCCGACGACCCGGACCGGCTGGCGCAGAACAACCGCCTGTTCCACGAAACCCTGCACCGCTGCGCGCATAACCGCTACCTGCTGAAGAACCTGCGCTCGCTGCATGAGTCGATGGCGCTGCTGGGGCGCACTACGCTCTCAGTGCCGGGACGCGCGCGCAGCTCGTACGAGGAACATATCGCGCTGGTGGAGGCGCTCGAACAGCGGGACCCGGCGCTGGCGGAACAGATCGCGCGCCGGCATATCCAGCAGGCCTACAAGGTGCGGCTGTCGCTCTGGATCCAGGAACAGTCGGGCAGTTGATCTGCCCGGCAGCAGCCGGCAGTATCAGGCCGCCTGGGCCCGCGCCGTGCGCAGCGTGCCCAGGCTGAGCACGGCCAGCGCCACCAGGATCAGCATTACCGCACCCAACGTCTGCGGGGCGATCTGCTCGCCGCCCAGCCACGCGCCCATCGCCAGCGCCACCGGCGGGTTCACATAGACATAGCTGGCCGACAGCGTCTGGCTGACCGTTGACACCAGGTACATATAGGCAGAAAACGCCACCAGCGACCCCGCCACCACCAGGTAGACCCAGGCCCAGCCGGCCTGCGCGCTGACCGATGCCGGCCACGGCTCCTGCCGCAATGCCGACAGCACCATCAGCACCGCGCCGCCGATCAGCATCTCCGCGGCAAATGCAGCGGCGCCCTGGGGCAGTTCCAGCCGGCGCGCCAGCTGCGAGCCGAACGACCAGCTCGCCACTGCCAGCATCAGCGCCACCACGCCCCCGGTGCTGACGCGGAATTCCGCACCCGCGGTCAGCACCAGGATGCCCAGGCTGCCGATCGCGATCGCCACGTACTCATACCATTTTGGCCGGTTGCCGAAGCAGGCACTCCAGATCAGCGCGAAGATCGGCATCGACCCGATCATCACCGTGGTGGCACCGGAAGAAATCGTCTGCTCGGCAATCGCGGTCAAGCCCATGCCGCCCACCAGCAGGAACAGCGCCGGCACCGCGCAGTTGCGCAACAGCCGCCACGACGGCATCGGCGTGCCCCGCCACGCCAGCCAGGCGGCCAGCAGCAGGCCCGCGCACAGGAAGCGTGTGCCCATCATGAACAGCGGCGGAAAGCTCTCCAGCGTAAAGCGGATCGCCAGGTAGGTCGTGCCCCAGACCACATAGGTGATCAGCAGGCACAGCAGCACAAGCGGGGGCATGGTCGGGAAGGCGTATTGCGAAGGCATCCACGATAGCCCCCTGCCACGTCCCGGCAAAACGAAAAGGTCTGGCAAGCCTTGCGAAAGTTGTTCACAAAGCACGTAAAAACCGCGGGCGAAACAAAACCGGCCGCGTCTGCCCGGGCGGGCGCACGTATGGCCGGTTCTACAACGCAGCCCGGAACGGGCCGCAACTACTATGCTGCAAACAACTCTTTAGCCGTTGGCGTAGACCACGTGAGCCTTGCGGGCCTGGGTCTGCAGGCGCTCGATCGCGCTCTGGACGAAGGCGATGGCGCGCTTCACGTCGTGGGCGAAGCCCAGGCTTTGCGTACCGAGTTCACGGTCGATCAGTTCGCGTTCGAGTTGGTCAGTCAGCTTGATATCGGATTGGGTGTTCATGGCGTCCTTCCTTTCGGGATTACCCTCATGGGGTTTTCCCTGATTGTAGCAGAGGAATTGTCGCGCTGCAGCATTAGGTGAAAGTACGTATGTGGGAGAGCAACGGTTGGGCGGTATCCCGAGGCCCCTTCACGCTGCAGCATAGCTATGTCAAGACGGGTTCGCCGGGGGCTTACCGTCAACGGGGAGCGGCGACGTCATCAAAGGTGCCGGTCGGGGGCCGTCGGCCATCCGCATCCGTCCGATCCGGCATAATGCCCGGTGCACCATGGCGCTACGGGATTGAACTGGGTAATGCAAATGAAGCCGGACAGCTCTCGCGAAGAGACCTCACAAAGCACGGACGGGGGCGACGACTGCCCCTTGCACTGGTTCGATGCGGATCTGGGTGCATTCGAATCGCTCGAGCGATTGATCGCCGAGCATCCGGCGGATTTCTTTGCGGGTGAGCGTTTTGATCCGGTTGGCGCCTGCGCCACACGCGAGGCGGTGTTCGCGTCGGTTGAGCTGCCCGAGACTCCGACATCGCCGCAAGCGCATGCCGATCATTTGCTCAATGACGTGTTTCGGCACGTGATGCCCGTGGCATCGCCTACTTTCGTCGGACACATGACGTCGTCGCTGCCGTCGTTCATGCCCTCGCTGGCCAAGGTGCTGGCAGCGCTGAACCAGAATGTCGTGAAGCGCGAGACGTCGGGCGCGCTGACAGGGCTCGAGCGCCAGGTCATCGGCATGCTGCACAAGCTGGTGTTTGCCCAGGACAGCGTGTTCTATGCGAGATGGCTGCACGATGCCGACCACGCGCTCGGCGCGATCTGTTCTGGCGGCACGGTCGCCAACCTCACCGCGCTATGGGCGAGCCGCAACAACTTGCTAGGCGCGCGTGATGGCTTCGCCGGCATCCATCGCGCCGGACTGGTGGCGGCGCTACGCCATTACGGCCATGACGGGCTTGCAATCGTCGTCTCGGAGCGCGGGCACTACTCGTTGCGAAAGGCAGCCGATGTCCTTGGCATCGGGCGCGACAATCTCGTGCCGGTCGGGGTCGATGCAGACGGTCGCATGCGCATCGACCTGCTGCGCGACACCATGCGTGACCTGCAGCAGCGCAACATCCGGCCGATGGCGATCGTCGGCATAGCGGGGACGACGGAGACGGGCGCGGTCGATCCGCTTGACGGGATTGCGGATGTTGCTCATGAGGCCGGCTGCCATTTCCACGTGGATGCCGCATGGGGCGGCGCAACCCTGCTGTCGGAGCGCGAGCGCTGGCGCTTCGCGGGCATCGAGCGTGCCGATTCCGTCGTCATCGATGCGCACAAACAGTTCTACGTGCCGATGGGTGCCGGCATGGTGCTGTTCCGGAGCCCCGCGTGGACGCAGGAAATCATCCAGCATGCGAACTACATCGTGCGCAAGGGCTCGGTGGACCTGGGGCGCCATACACTCGAAGGATCGCGCGGCGCGGCGGCAGTCATGCTCTATGCGAACCTTCATCTGCTCGGTCGCAAGGGGTTGGCGCAGTTGATCGATCGTAGCATCGACAACGCCCACTACTTTGCATCCCTGATTGCGCAGCAGCCGGATTTCGAGCTCGACAGCCACCCGCAGCTTTGCATCCTGACCTATCGCTATGTGCCCGAGACCGTGCGTGCCGCGCTGGCAACGGCTTCGGCCGACAGGCGCGAGAAGATCCTGGACGCGCTGGATGCGCTGACCATCAGCATTCAGGAAATGCAGCGCGATGCCGGCCGCTCGTTCGTATCGCGCACGCAGTTGATGTCGGCGCAGTGGGGTGGCCGCCCGATTGCCGTTTTCCGCGTGGTGCTGGCCAACCCGGATACGACGCATGCCATGCTGCAGGACATCCTCGACGAACAGCGCGCGCTGGCGGCGGCCAGCCCATGCATGGCGCCGCTGATGGCGCTGGTGGGGGCGCCGGACGCCGCGTGAGGCATTTGCAACTGGTGCGCGCGATTCGTCGACCGTGTGTCGCTGGTCACGGTCAGCCGAGTACTGTCATTGACTGACTCGTAGATTCGGTGGGCTCGTCGGAAGTTAGGCGAATGCAGTGTCAATGGGCGGCTGCATCCTGGGGTACTTTGCCTCGTACACCGGGACGCTGCGCTCGGCATCGATGTCCCTGGCCGACCAGACCCTGGTCGAGCTTGGCGCGGACACGCTGCTGGCGCAGGGGCATGCAAATTTCCGCTTCGTGCTCGCAGACGGGCGCGAAACCGACTCGGCACTGCGGACGACTTGGGTGCTGGTCAGGCGCCTGGGCGTGTGGCAGGCGGCTTATTGCGAGCGCTTCAGCGAAACCGTCCGCGGCACCGTATATTCCAGCAGCCCCTCGACGCCGTTCTCGATGCCGACGCCCGATTGCTTGTGGCCGGCCATGGGCTTGTGGGGCCCAAGGGTGTGAATCTGGTTGACCCAGACGGTACCGGTGTTGAGCCGCAACGCGACTTGCATGGCGGCCTCCGCGTCGCGGCCCCAGACCGAACCTCCCAGTCCATATTCGCTGTCATTCGCCCGCGAGATGGCCTCGTCCACGTCGCGGAACTTGAGCAAGGGCAGGATCGGGCCGAAGGGTTCTTCGCGGACCACGCGTGCGCTGTCCGGCGGGTTGTCCACCAGCGTGACTGGGAAGAAATAGCCGCTTCCGTCCGCCACGTCGCCGCCGGCGAGGATGCGATAGCCGGCGCTGCGCGTGTCCTCCAGCAGCGCCTTGAGCCGCTCGAACTGGCGGCGGTTCTGCACCGGGCCAAGCTGGACGCCTTCCATGTCACCCGGGCCAATGCGCGTCTCCCGCGCCAGGCGGACCAGCGCCTGCGCCAGCCGGTCGTAGACATCCTCATGGATATACAGCCGCTTGATCGCCAGGCAGTACTGCGCGTTGTTGGCAAACGCCCCCCAGAAGATCGCGGGCGCGATGGCCTCGACATCGGCATCGGGCAGGACAATGGCGGCGTCATTGCCACCCAGCTCCAGCGTCAGCCGTTTCAGGTTGACCGCCGCTGAGGCCATCACTGCGCGGCCGGTCTGGGTAGAGCCCGTAAAGCTCAGCTTGTCGATGCCCGGATGGGCCGACATCAACGGCCCAAGGGCATCGCCGCCACTGATGACATTGAGCACGCCAGCCGGCAGGACATCGCGCAGCAGTTCGCCCAGCTTCAGCGTCGTCAGTGGCGTGAATGGCGATGGCTTGAGCACCATCGTATTGCCGGCAAGCAGGGCCGGCGCCACCTTCCACATGGCGAGTGCCAGCGGGAAGTTCCAGGGCACGATGCCGCCAACGACGCCCAGCGGCACGCGCAGGACACGGACCTGCTCGGTGGCAGACTCGCTGACCGTCTCCACCGGGAGTTCGAGCCTGGCCATCTCGGTGCACCAGATCGCCGCCCTTTGCACTTCCTGCCGCGCCTGGGCAAGGGGCTTGCCCTGCTCCCGCGTCAACAGTTGCGCCAGTTCCTCCAGGTTGGCGGTGATGGTCTCGCCGATCCTGACGACATATTGCTGGCGCGCGTGCAGCGGCAAGCCAGCCCAGGCCGGCGCGGCGCGCCGCGCGCTGGCAACGGCCTCGTCCAACTGCGCCGGGGTCGCGTCGGGTGCTGCGGCAATGGCGCGTTCCGTTGCGGGGTTGAGTACATCAAAGCCGGCCAGCGTGGGCGCGGCTTTGCCATCAATGGTCATGCTGAATCCAGCGGTGTCACCCATGATGATTGGGACCTCTTTTTAACCAAACGGATTGTTCGACAGGCCACTCCGACGACACGCGGCTGTCCGAAGCCGGGCCTGCGTCGCCGGGTGGCGGATTGGCGCTTCAAAGATCGAGGACAAGCAACGAGGATTTCGCGCGCGAGCAGCAAGGCGTGAACTGGTTGCCGCAAGCGTGTTCTTCATCGGTCAGGAAGACGTCCCGATGATCGGCCTCGCCCTCCAGCAGGCGCGTCACGCACGTCCCGCACGTGCCCTCCTCGCACGAGGTGTAGATGTCGATGCCGGCTTCGAGCAGCACCGAAGTGATCGAGCGGTCCGCGGGAATATGGAAGACCTGGCCGGTGCTGGCGATCCTGACGTCGAAGGTGCTGTCCTGCGAGGTATCGACGGGCCTGGCACTGAAGTACTCGTATCGCACTCGCTGCTTCGGGATTCCCGCTTGCTCGGCCGCGCGGCAAACCCATTCGATAAAACCCGAGGGTCCGCAGACGTAGATCTCGTCATCGCTTCCCGCCTGGGCGAACAGCATGACAGGATCCAGCTTCTGCGCATCGCCCTGATCGTCGTAGTGGAAGGCGACTTGCTGCCTGTACGGGGATTGCCCGATACGGCTGCGGAACGCTGCCTTGTCCTGGCTGCGCGCGCAGTAATGCAGGGCAAAGCCGGTTGCCGACGCGTGCAAGGCCTCGGCCATGCATAGCATCGGCGTGACGCCGATCCCGCCGGCGATCAGGATGCTGCGGGTGCCCGCCTTCAGCGGAAAATGGTTCCTCGGCGCGCTGATCTCGATGACAGCGCCCGCCTCAAGCCGCTCATGGATGGCGACCGAACCGCCGCGCGAGGCGGGATCCCGAAGCACGCCGATCAGGTAACGGTGGCGTTCCGACGGCGCATTGCAAAGCGAATACTGCCGCACGACTCCGGGAGCAACGTGGACATCGATGTGGGCGCCGGCCTCGAACGGTGGCAGCTCGCCCCCGTTCGGGTCGCGCAGCTCCAGGCTGATGATGTCGTCGGTTTCGCGGTTGCGTTGCGCAATGCGTACGAAAAGTGTGTCTTGGGAATTCATGGCGCGATGCCTTGCTGCAGACTGCGAAGGGATGGCTACTGCATGACGCAGCGAACGGGAAGATGCTTGGGTCCGCCGACGAAGCAGGAGGCGATCATTTCCATCTCGCCTGCCGCTTCCACGCGTTGCAGGCGCGGAATCATTTCCTCGAACAGGATGCGCATTTCCATCTTGGCCAGGTGCTGGCCCAGGCAGACATGGGCGCCGAAGCCGAACGCCAGGTGGCGGTTGGGCTTGCGGTCGATGTTGAAGTCAAAGGGCTGGTCGAAGACCTCTTCATCCCGATTGGCCGAGCCGTAGCACAGCATCAGCCAGTCGCCCTTGCGAATCGTGCGTCCGCGGATCTCGGTGTCTGCCGTCGCGGTCCGCATGAAATGCCGGACCGGCGAGGCGATGCGCACCGCTTCGTCAATGAACTGCGGAATCAGCGACGGGTCGGCCTGGAGCCGGGGCAGCAACTCCGGATACTGGCTCAGCGCCCACATCGCGACCGCGGACGAGGACGATGTGGTGTCGTGGCCTGCCGTGGCAATGATGACGTAATACCCCAGCCGGCTGACCTCGCTGATCGGCTCGCCGTTGACGACGGCGTTGGCGAGCAGCGTTGCCACGTCATTGCGCGGATTGACCCGCCGCTCGGCGGTGACTTTCTCGAAATAGTCCCGGAAGTCCGCCACCACCGCCATCAGGTTCTTTGCCATGGCGCCGTCATCCGCGCTCTTTTCCTGCTTGGCGCGTTTGAGTTCAGGATCCTCGCTACCAAAAAGCTCCTGGGTCAGCAGCAGCATCCGTGGCTCATCCTCAGGCGGCACGCCGAGGATGTCCATGATGACGTGCAGCGGATAATGCAAGGCAATGTCCTTGGCGAAATCGATGGTGTTGCCATCGCTTTGCTGCAGCTTGTCAACAATCTGCCGCGCCAGCCCACGGATGCGCTCATCCAGCTTCAGGATGCTGTTAGGCATGAACCACGACTGCGTCAGCGCACGCAGGCCCTTGTGCTCGTCGCCATCCACGTGGACCAGCGCCTTGACGATGTTCGGGCGGCCGGTGGTCGCGATCACATGGTCTATCGAAGCCTTGGGCCGGCAGACGACGGAGTAGTCCCCGTTGTGGAAGAGATTGTGGTCGCGCGAGATGGCGGTCACGTCGGCGTGCTTGGTCACGACCCAGAACGGATCGAAACCGTCATTGACGGCGCGCCCCAGCTGATTGTTCTCACGCGCCCACGTATAGGCCGCGTGCAGCCGGGCGGGATCGGCATAGGCGCTGGGATCGACCAGGACTTGCGCCACGTCGCCGGGAAGATCGAAATCGGTGTGGTTCATGGTATCGAACTGGATGGTGGGGTTGGGGCTCAGGGCAGCAGCACGGGCTTGACACACAGCCCCTGCTTTTGCTCCGCGACGGCGCGGTTGATGTCGGCAAGGGGATAGGCCTTGACCAGCCTGTCGAAGGGGAAGCGTCCCTCGAGATACAGGGCCATCAACTGCGGGATGAACACATCGGGATCGCTGTCGCCTTCGATGATCCCGCGGTAGGTGAAGCCGCCGCGCATGACCTCGCGCAGCGTGCCCGGCAGGCCCAGGCTCGTCGCATGCGCGGGCGGCACGCCGACAAAGCCGAAGGTGCCGCGCGGCGCCAGCAACTTGGGCACCGCTTCGATGACGGCTGGGATGCCGCTGGTATCCAGCGCAAAGTCGACCCCATGGGGCGCAATGGCGCGCACGGCGGCAGCCAGGTCGGGGCTCTGGGCTGGATCGATCGCATGCGTGGCGCCGAGCGACAAGGCCAGGTCGCGTCGGCTGGCGTCGGGCTCGACCACGATGATCGTCCCGCATTTCTGCAGCACGGCGCCCATCACTGCACTGAGCCCGACCGCGCCTGCGCCCAGCACCACCAGCGATGCGCCTTCATGACATGCCATCGAGCGCATGACCGCGCCCGCGCCGGTCTGGATGCCGCAGCCAAGGGTGCCGGCGATCTCCAGCGGAACGCCGTCCGGCACCTTCACCACGTTGCGTTCGGTTGTCACTGCATGCGTCGCGAATGAGGACTGGCCGAAGAAGTTGCCGGAGATCTCGCCATTGCCGTCGCGCATCGATTTGGAGCCATCGGCGCGCTGGCCGACGAAATTCAGCGCTGCCATCGCGTGGCAATAGGCCGGGGCATGGCGATCGCACTGCGGACAATGGCCACAGGAGGAGAACGTGATGGCCACGTTGTCCCCGGGCTTCACCTTGGTTACGCCGGCGCCGACCATCGCGACAACGCCGGCGCCTTCGTGCCCGAACACGGCCGGCATGGCGACGGGGAGCAAGCCTTCGGCAGCGACAAGATCGGTATGGCAAAGCCCGGCGCCGACAATCCTGACCAGGATTTCCCCTGCCCCCGGAGGGTCTAGTTCGACCTCTTCGAGGACGAATGGCGCGCACGGCGCCCGTGTCACTGCAGCAGTGATTTTCATGGTGTCTCCGCTTGGTTGTATTGGCTGGGCGGCGTGGTGCGCCCGCTGCTTTATAAGAATCAGAACTCTGGTTCTATTATTGGAAGACGACGAACCCGCTTCAATGCGGGCTTTCCCCTACGGCAGAAATCGAAGTGGGCGCGACCACCAGCGGATGCGGCTCCCGGGCCAGGTGGCGCCTGTGCTGCATAATGCTGACCTGTCCAGAATCAGGATTGCCGTTCCCATGGCTGCCACCCTCAAGCGCCAAGAAGACCACAAGAGGCGCCTGCCCCGCGCCACGCATGCCGCAAGCCAGACAGAAGCGGCGCCGGCGCTGCGCCCTCCCCGCCAGCTACGCAGTGAGGAAACCCTTGCCAAGATGATCCTGGCCGGACGAGACCTGATCCAGCAGCACGCGAATTTCGATCTGGTCCTGATCAGCGATGTCATCCGCACCGCAGGCACCTCTACCGGTGCGTTCTATGGCCGCTTCAAGGACAAGGACGCCTTCATTGACTCGGTCCTCGAGGCCGCCTTTGTGGAGATGGAGGCCGAGGCGGACAAGACCATCCGGGACGACGAGGCCTGGGCGCAAGGCACGGCATCGGAGTTCGCCGCCCTCATCGTCCGGTACTACGTCGACATGTGCCGACGGAACCAGGGCATGTTCAAGGCCGTGCTGCGCCACTTCGGCGCGCTCGACCCGGAAGCCAACCCGATGCGCCGGCTGAATCGCAACATCCAGAGCATGGTCGCGCCGGCCCTCGCGCAGAAGATGAAGGCCCAGGGCCTGAAGGCTTCCGAGACAGAAGTCCGGATCGCCATGCAGATGGTGGTGGGCACGCTTACCCTGACCCTGCTGACCGACCCGGGGCCTTTACGTTTTGACGGGGATTTAATCGAGGCAAAACTAACGGAGATGATGCAGCGTTTCTTGCTGTTGCCTTGATTTCCGCCCGGAGCGCGTCGGCAAAGCGAAAGTGTCGAGTCTTTCCTCAGCTACCAACTGTGGATCATCGCCGGTCACTTTGCTTCTTCAGCCACCCCACTGCCACCTCGACCATCGGGTGGTAGCGGTTGGCATTCCACGCCAGCGCCGCTGCCACCACCATGATGCGCTCTTTCAACGGGCGAACGACGACACTCTCCGGAGCCAACTTGCGCATTGACGAGGGCACCAAGGCCACGCCTTGGCCGCATCCGACGTAAGCGATCTGAGAGGTGATTGAGCGGACCTCATGCAAGACTCGTGGATTGAACCCGTGGGAACGGCAGACTGACGTCAACAGATCGAAGTAGACAGGGCTCCGCTCCCGGGACGACATCACCAGCGATTCGGTCGCCAGCGACCGAAGACTCACCCTGGACAGCGCAGCAAGTGCGTGATCTTTAGGTAGTGCCACGGCGAGCCGGTCTTCCGCCAGCGGCATCGTGGCGATGCCATTCCCCACCTCGCCATCGAGGCGAACGAAAGCCAGGTCAAGTTCCCCTGCCTCCAGGGCCGGGATTGCTTCCACACTGTCGATTTCCTTGACGAACACGGTCAGGTGCGGGTGCGCCTGCTTGAGCGCTTCAAGCAAAGGGGGCAGCGTTTCGAGCATAGCCGAGGTCACGGCTCCGATATGCAGGACGCCGGACTGGCCGGAGGCGACCTCGCGCACCACCCGCTCCAATCGCTCTACCTGACCGGCGAACTGACGCACGGCCGGCAGGATCGCCGCCCCCGCAGGACTAAGCTGGGTGCCGCGCCGGGATCTCTCGAACAGTTGCAGCTTGAGCGCCTGCTCCAGCACCTTGATTTGCTCGGTGAGTGGGGGCTGCGACATGTTTAGTCGCTGCGCTGCGCGCCCGAAGTGCTGCTCTTCGGCAACTGCCAGGAACATCCACAGTTGCCGTATCAGCCGAAAGTCGATCGTATTGTTCATAGGTGTTACGCGACAGCCTTGCGCAGGCTCCAGGCTCGGAATCTGAAACAGGCGATGTCTCCGGCGCGCGCCAACCTCATCAGCCCTGTTCCGAAAATCGTATCACAGAGATATTTAGTTCAGAATTTACATATTAGCAGGTCGATCCGATTATGCCTGGGTACCTTCATGAGACCCAGTGCAATGACCCAGCTCTCGCTACTCGACCGCCTTGCATCGCTCGATACGAACACTGTCTCCGATGCGCTCGATTTTCTTGGAATTTCAGGCGCGACTTATGGGCTTCGCCCTCTTTGGGACTGCCCAAAGATCATCGGACGCGCCAGCACGATCCAGCTCGGCCCGAAGGCCGATACGAATCCCACGGTACATCTCATCTCGCCGGTTATCGACGCGGTAACCACGGATGACCGCGTGCTGGTGATCGCCGGAGGCGTGGATGGCATCTCCTGTTGGGGCGACATCCTGGCCAACGCGGCGCATGTCAAGCAGGTCCGCGGATCGGTCATTGACGGGATGAGCCGCGACATCGAGGGCAGTGAGGCCATCGGTTACCCGGTCTATGGGCGGGGCGTGACCATGATCAGTGCTCGCAACAGGGTGATTCAAGTTGACTCCGGCACGCCTGTCCAGATGGCTGGCGTAACCGTCCATGAAGACGATTACGTGATTGCCGACCGCTGCGGCACGGTGTTCGTTCCCGCCTCGCGCATTGAAGAAGTCCTTGACCTGAGCGAGCGCATCGCCAAGCGCCAAGACGGCATGGTGGCCGCTGTCTGCGCCGGCCGCTCTGTGGCTGAGGTTATGCACGACAAGGAGTTCGAAGCCATCCGCGCCCGATAACAGACTTTCCCTGGAGCTCCCATGACAAATCCCCTCAAAGCCAGTGTCGAAGACCAGGAACTGGTCGCCCTCTTCGCCGGCCTGGATACGCCCGGCGTCTCGGACGCCATGGACAAGCTGGGCCTGCACGGCCAAGCCCTCGGCATCATGCCCCTGACTGACTACACGAAGGTTGTTGTGGGTCCGGCGTTCACCGTCAAGTACGTGCCAGCCAGCGTGCCGCCGGGCACCGTCGGAGACTTTATCGACGAAGTCGCGGAAGGCGATGTGGTGGTTATCGACAACGACGGCCGCACGGATTGCACGGTCTGGGGCGACATCATGACCCAGTACGCAGGGCTGCGCCGCATCGCTGGCACGGTCATCGACGGGGTCTGCCGCGATGTGAACAAGGCGCTGGGCGACAACTACCCGTTGTTTACGGCAGGCCGCTTCATGCGTACCGGCAAGGACCGCGTACAGGTCGAATCGGTAAAGACCACGGTGGCAATTGGCACCGTGCGCGTGGCTTCACGCGACATCATCGTCGCGGACGCCAACGGTGTCGTCATCGTGCCGCGCAGCCGGGCGCGCGACGTCGCCGAGACAGCTCGCAAGATTGAAGAGACCGAATCACGCATTCGCGAGCAACTGGCGCAGGGCAAGACGCTGGGCGAAGCCCGGGCGGCGCTGGGTTACCACACACTGCAAAGGAAGGCCTGATGTCTACGATCAAGAGCTATGAAGCAGCAACGCTGGAGCAGGCATGCCAGTTGGGCACCTCCACGCTGTACGAGGCTGCCGGCCTGACCATCAGTTCGGTCGACCCGGCTATCCGCCCGGTATGGCCTGGCGCTTCGATCGCCGGCCCCGCATATCCCCTGGAATGCTCGCCCGGTGACAATCTGTCCATCCACATTGCCATGGAAAAGGTGCCACGTGGCAGCGTGCTCGTTGTCTCGACCGGCGGCTTCGTTTCCGGCTACTGGGGCGAAGTGCTGACTGTGGCCGCCGAAGCCGCCGGCGTGATTGGTCTGGTCATTGATGGCGGCGTGCGGGACATCGCAGCCCTTACGGCGCGGCGCTTTCCGGTGTTCACCCGTGGCATCTCCATGCGCGGAACAATTAAAGCCAGCTCGCCTTCGGTCGGCCAGCCGATCAGCTTTGCGGGCACGCCGGTCGCGGCCGGTGATTTGATAGTGGCCGATGATGACGGCGTGCTGGTCATTCCAGCAGCCCGCGTCGAATACACGCTGGCTCAAGGCCAGGCCCGCGCCGACAAGGAGGCGAAGATGATGGCCGCCTTGCGCGACGGCCATAGCACGCTGGAGCTGATGGGCCTTACCAGCTGGAGGAACGAGAAGTGACCGAGCCGGGCTACGGTTTGAACCGGTTCCTCGCTGTGGCGCATCCATCGGCGACCTGCAAGGTCATGGACCGCGTGGCAACGCGCCGTGCCAGCGGCGCAAAGGTCATCTCGCTATGCGCAGGGGAGCCGGCATGAGTGAGTTCGATATCGCAGCAATCCGCCAGGCCGCATCTCGCTTGCAAGGTCGAGTGGTGCGTACCCCACTGCTTGAGTCACCAATGCTCAGCGAGCGCGCGGGCTGCCGTCTGTTCGTCAAGGCGGAAGCTCTGCAACTGACCGGGTCCTTCAAGATCCGTGGCGCGCTCAACAAGATGCTGTCGATGGATGAGGCGTCAAGGAATACGGGCATCGTCGCATTCTCTGCGGGAAACCATGGTCAAGGCGTTGCCGCAGCTGCCCTCACAGTTGGTTGCCCGGCTGTGATCGTGATGCCAAACACGGCTCCGCGTATCAAGGTGAACAACTGTCGATGGTGGGGCGCGGAAGTCGTGACATACGACCCGCAAACGGAAGACCGCGTCGAAGTTGCGGACCGTGTCGCCCGGCTACGCGGAATGACCGTTGTCCCGCCATTCGACGACTACGACATCATGGCCGGCCAAGGGACGTGTGGGTTGGAGATCGTTGAACAGTTGAACGACCTGCATGTCACGCCAGACACGATCATTATCAATTGCAGCGGCGGCGGGCTCGCCTCCGGCGTGGCCGAAGCCGTTAAGGATGCTTTCCCTGACACCACGATCTTGATCGCGGAGGTACTCGGCTACGAGAAAGTCGCGCGCTCCCTGGCCACTGGCATACCGCAGAGCAATCCTTCGGTGCCGAAGACGGTTCTGGACGGCATTGCCGGTCCGACTGCAGGCGAGAAAACGGTCGCGGTGCTGCGTCGACACCAAGCCAAGGGGATAGGGGTAAGCGATAGCGAAGGGCTGGCCGGCGTTGCCGCCGCATTCAAGATGCTCAAGATCGTAGTCGAACCGGGGGGTGCCGCGGCACTGGGCACCGTACTGGCAGGAAAGGTCGATGTCGCGGGAAAGAACGTCGTGGTCATCGCCTCTGGTGGAAACGTTGATCCCGCCGTCTTCTCCTCGGCACTGGAACGGAGCTGACGCGCCTTGTCGCCAGATCCGACCCGCAGACACTCTCAATCGCGAACGACTCAAACCATCATGAACCCTGAACAACGACTCCAGGCCGCCGGCCTGTCGCTGCCCGCCGCTTATTCGCCGTCGGGAAATTACCTTCCCTTCAGGCGCGCCGGACAGTTGCTCTTCGTTTCCGGCCATGGGCCGCGGCTCGATAACGGAATCTACGTTGCTGGCCAACTCGCTACGCCTGACGATGTGCCGGCCGGCTATGCGGCTGCTCAACTCGCGACACTTAACATGCTGGCCGCCGTCAAGCTGGCGGTGGGCGACCTTGGCAAGGTGCAGGCCGTTTTGAAAGTCCTGGGGCTTGTCAACTGCACCGCGGATTTCAAACAGCATCCGAAGGTGATCGATGGCTGCTCAGACACGCTGGTCGCTGCATTTGGAGAAGCTGGTCAACACGCGCGCTCTGCCGTGGGCATGGCATCTCTGCCACATGGAATGACGGTGGAGGTGGAAGCGGTATTTCTCGTACAGGATTAAAAGAAAGAGACGCATGAACTGCTACAAGCTTGTCCATCAATTGCCTGGGGTGTCGCAGGAAGACACCTCCACCGTATCCAGGCGCGACTGAATTCAATCACAGCCGGATAGACGCATTCGACGGATACATCATCTCGGAGACATTCAGAAATGAAGAAACATAGCCTTGCTTTCTCGGTGGCCCTGCTGACCATGGGCGCGGCCTGTGCGCAGAGCAACGACACGCTTGCCAAAATCAAGGCCTCTGGCAGCGTTACCCAAGGCGTGCGCGAGGCTTCAGGTGCCCTGGCCTATACGCTGGGCAACGGTGTATATGCCGGCTTTCACTATGACGTTTGCACCAGCATCATCCGCGATATCCAGAAGCAGCTGGGTCTGTCGAACCTGGAAACCAAGTACGTTCCTGTGACTTCGGCCAATCGGATACCTCTTGTGAAGAACGGTACCGTCGACATCGAGTGCGGATCGACCTCCAACACCCAGGCCAGACAGAAAGAAGTGGCTTTCGGGAATACGCTCTATGTCGAGGAGGTACGCATGGCCGTTAGAGCCGATTCCGGTATCAACTCACTAGCCGACCTCAGCGGCAAGACGGTCGTTACCACCACCGGTACGACGGCGTTGCAAGTGGTGCGTCAGAACAAGCGTGCCAGGAACATCGACTTCCGTGAAATCAGCGGCAAGGATCACTCCGATAGCTTCTTGCTCCTCGAAACCGGTCGCGCCGATGCCTTTGTGTTGGACAGCCAGGTCCTGGCCGGCAGTATCGCAATGTCGAGAAACCCAAGGAGCTTCAGGATCGTCGGTGAGGCTCTGTCGGTCGAGCCTATTGCCATCATGGTCCGCAAGGACGATCCGGCCTTCAAGAAGGCGGTCAACGACAGCATCGCTCGCCAGGTCAAAGACGGCACGGTCGCCAAGCTCTATGACAAGTGGTTCATGAGGGCCATCCCTCCCTCGAACACCTCGCTCAATCTGCCAGCATCCGCCGCCACGAAGGCCGCCTGGGAAAATCCCAACGACAAACCTGCGGAGGCCTACAAGGCCGACTAGACGGGTCCGGCTACTACTTGAACAGCAGGCTGAGCCGAAGCGTTGCAGGTAGAAGCGCCACACACCCTATCTACCAGCCGGATGTGGCTGTGCATGCATGCTGCGACACCGTGCCCTCGCGGGCACGCCACACTACCAACACAATCAGGAGCGTCCTATGGGAATCGATTGGGATTGGCAAGTCTATTTTCAGGATCCCGGAACATTTCCCACGTACTGGCAATGGATGATGTCGGCCTGGGGCTGGTCTGCCTCTGTCGCCTTGCTGGCGCTGATTATCGCCTTCATCCTGGGGTCGATTATCGGCATTTTGCGCACGCTTCCCGACAGCCCCGTGCTGTCTGGATTCGGCGCCTCCTGGGTGGAGCTCTTTCGAAACATTCCGCTGCTGGTGCAGATTTTCCTGTGGTACCACGTCATGCCGGTCGTCGTGCCCGCGATGAAGGGCTTCGACAACTTCACTCTGGTGGTCATCGCGCTGGGCGTCTACACCTCGGTGCGGATTGCCGAGCAGGTTCGGTCAGGGATCCAATCGTTGCCGCGTGGCCAACGCTACGCCGGCATGGCGCTGGGGTTCAGCACCTTGCAGTACTACCGCTACGTGCTGCTGCCGATGGCCTATCGGATCGTCATCCCGCCGCTTACGAGCGAGGCCATGAACGTGTTTAAGAACTCCTCGGTGGCCTTCTCTGTGTCGGTAACCGAGTTGACCTGGTTCGCCATGCAGGCAGGCGAAGAGACATCACGTCCTATCGAAATCTATGCTGCGGTGACGGTCCTTTACATCATCTCCGCTTTATCCATCAACCGGATCATGGCCATCGTCGAAAGGCGTTCTCGCGTTCCAGGCCTTATCTCTTTGGCAGGCAGCGGAGGGCATTGAACGATGGAACTCGACCTTTCCTTCTATAGCTGGGAGATCATCAGCAACTACGTCCTCAAGGGGTTGTACTTCAGTGTGATCCTGACCGTGGTCGCTACGGCAGGCGGCATCCTGTTCGGCACCCTCCTGGCCCTCATGCGCATGTCGGGCTCGAAGGTTCTCGGAATCCCGGCGACTGTCTATGTCAACGGTATGCGCAGCATACCGCTCGTCATGGTGCTGCTTTGGTTTTTCTTACTTGTGCCGCTCCTGATCGGCAAACCGATTGGCGCAGAAGCTGCTGCAGTCATCACCTTTGTCGCCTTCGAAGCTGCGTACTTCAGCGAGATCATGCGAGCCGGCATTCAATCCATTCCCCGCGGCCAGGCATCTGCCGGTCACGCACTAGGCATGACCTACGCTCAGAATTTGCGTGTGGTAATCCTGCCGCAGGCATTCAGGAACATGGTCCCTGTTCTGCTGACGCAGACGATCATCCTGTTTCAGGACACCTCGCTGGTCTACGCCATCGGTGCCAACGACGCCCTCAAGGGCTTTGTAGTCGCTGGTACAACCAGGGGCCGTCCGGTGGAGAGTTACGTGCTGGCGACCGTCTTCTACTTCGTCGTTTGCTTTGCGTTGTCCTGCCTGGTCAAGCGCCTGCATCGGAAAATCGCCATCATCCGCTGAGCGGACGTTGAGGAAACAGCTATGTCTCAATCCATGATCGAAATTAAGAACGTCTCCAAATGGTATGGCTCCGCCCAGGTACTCCATGACTGCTCAGTCAGCGTCAACAAGGGCGACGTGGTAGTGGTATGCGGCCCCTCTGGCTCTGGCAAATCCACCCTTATCAAGACAGTCAACGCGCTTGAACCATTCCAAAAGGGCGAGATTACTGTAAATGGCATCAAGCTGCACGATCCGAAAACGAACCTTCCCAAGCTTCGAAGCAAGGTCGGGATGGTGTTCCAGCACTTTGAACTGTTCCCGCACCTGTCGGTGACAGACAACCTTACCATTGCGCAAATGAAAGTGCTGGGGCGCAGTTCGGAAGAGTCCAAGGCCCGTGGCCTGAAGATGCTCGACCGCGTTGGCCTGATGGCACATAAGGACAAGTTTCCCGGTCAACTTTCGGGAGGCCAACAGCAGCGTGTGGCCATCGCGCGTGCATTGTCCATGGATCCTGTGGTCATGCTGTTCGACGAGCCGACGTCGGCACTCGATCCCGAAATGGTGGGCGAAGTGCTCGACGTAATGGTGGGATTAGCCAATGAGGGCATGACCATGATGGTCGTCACCCACGAGATGGGCTTCGCTCGCAAGGTGAGCAACCGGGTGGTCTTCATCGACGTTGGTGGACATATCCTCGAGGACTGCAGCAAGGAAGAATTCTTCGGTGACCCGAACTCGCGCAAGCCTCGGACCAAGGATTTCCTGGACAAGATCCTGCAGCACTAAAGGATGTGTCGGAAGATCGGCCGCCTGGCCACCTGATGTTGGCGCGACGCTTCGCGGCCACGATTCTCCGAATTTCCCAGTTGGCGATGTCACCGAAATCTTGCCGATCGGCGGCGTTGTGCTTGAATTCATTCAGGGCAACGATATGCCTTGTCAATGCACAATAAGAGCACTTTGGATCGCCCAACTTCCTATCCGAGACCGGTACCTGAGCCGTCCCGTGAGTTCCCGTTCGTTATTCAAAAACGGATGCCGATATGCCAAGGCCGCAGATCCTGACCTATGTCGACGCCGGCGCTTCCGACTGGACCGCATGCCTGATGCGGACCATCGGGCACCAACTCCATGCCAGCACCTACGAGATCCGTGCGGTGATGGCAGACGACATCCGGCACGACGCCACGCTGTTCGATGGGGCGGTGCTGTTTGTCATGCCGGGCGGCGCCGACCTTCCCTACTGTGCAATGCTGAACGGTGCCCCGAACGCGCGCATCCGGCATTTCGTCGAGCAGGGCGGCGCCTACCTTGGGATTTGCGCGGGCGCTTACTACGCATGTCGGGAACTGGCGTTTCACGCCGGCACCAGGGGCGCAATCTGCGGCCCGCGCGAACTGTGCTTTGTCGACGCGGTGGCAGTGGGCTCGCTGCCGGAACTTACCGACGGCATGCTGTATGACGGCACGCCGCGTACCACGGCCGCGGTGAAACTGCGCACCACGGACAGCCTGACCGATGCCCCGATGTCGCTATACACCCACTACCATGGCGGCTGCCGCTTTGACTTCGGCGACACCCCCGGCCCCGACACGCAGGTCCTGGCCGTCTATGCGGATATCGATGGCACGCCGCCCGCCATCGTCAGTTCACGGGTTGGCAAGGGCCGCGCGGTGCTCGCCGGCGTCCACCTGGAGATCTCCGAGCGGGAGTGCAAGGATGCGCTGCGCGGACACAGCGATATGCCTGAACACCTCCATGTCTGCGACCGGCTGGCGGAGACCGGCGATACACGCCTGGCGGTGTTTCGCCGCTTGCTGGCGCACGCGGGGCTTGCGCTGAACTGAGCGGCACGCCCTACCCTTTGGCCGGCATTCTTGGTGAATTCACACAATGTTAACCAGCCGCGTCCCCGCCGTCAGGAAAGTGCCCGCGGCCGCCTGCCACGTTACGCGGCCGCCGCGATGAGCATGGACTTGCATCTCCATCTTCATTGCTTCCATCACGGCGATCAGATCGCCTTCCTTGACCTCGTCGCCAACTGCCACCTTCCAGGTCTGCACGGTGCCGGCGATCGGGGATGGCAGGTCGGCCGGGTCGGTAGCGGCGGCCTGGGCCGGCGCCGCGGCGCTGCCTTGCCCGGGCGCGTCGGCGAGGCCGCGCAGCAGCTGCGCCGGCAGGCCCAGCACCATGCGGCGGCCGTCGATCTCGATGGCGGTGCGCCGCAGGCTGGCATCGTGCCGGGGCTCGGCACGGGTGGCTGCCGCCAGCGGTTCGGCGAAGTCGGACTCGATCCAGCGCGTGTGGACCCTGAAGCCATCCGCGCCGAGGAAATCTGCGTGGTCGATCACCGCACGGTGGAACGGCAGCACCGACGCCACCCCCTCGATACGGAACTCGCGCAGCGCACGGCGTGCGCGCGCCAGCGCCTGTTCGCGCGTGGCACCGGTGACGATGAGCTTGGCCATCAGCGAGTCGAATGTGCCGGGGACCACCGAGCCCGACTGCACGCCCGAGTCCACGCGCACCCCGGGACCCGACGGAGCCTCGAAGGTCTGCACCGGCCCGGGCGTGGGCAGGAAGCCGCGGCCCACGTCCTCGGCGTTGATGCGGAACTCGATCGAATGGCCCAGCGGCGCCGGGGTTTCGGTGATGGATAGCGGCAAGCCATCCGCCACGCGCAATTGCTCGACCACCAGGTCCACGCCGGTGGTCTGCTCGGTCACGGGGTGCTCCACCTGCAGGCGGGTGTTGACCTCCAGGAAGGAGATCGCGCCGCTGGCGCTGAGCAGGAATTCCACGGTGCCGGCACTGGTGTAGTTGGCCGCCGCGCAGATGTCGCGGGCGGCGGCGTGGATACGCGCGCGCTGCGCGTCGGTCAGGAACGGCGCGGGGGCTTCTTCGACCAGCTTCTGGTTGCGGCGCTGGAGCGAACAGTCGCGCGTGCCCAGCACCACGACATTGCCATGCTGGTCGGCCAGTACCTGCGCTTCGATATGGCGAGGCTTGTCGAGGAACTGCTCAACGAAGCATTCGCCGCGGCCAAAGGCAGTGACAGCCTCGCGCACGGCGGAGGCGTACAGCTCTTCAACCTCATCCATGCGCCATGCGATCTTCATGCCGCGGCCGCCACCGCCGAAGGCGGCCTTGATGATGATCGGCAGGCCGTTCTGCTCAGCAAAGGCCAGTACCTCGCTGGCGTCCACGACCGGGTCGGGCGTGCCGGCGACCAGCGGGGCACCAACCTGCAAGGCGATCTTGCGCGCTTCCACCTTGTCGCCCAGCCGGGCAATCGTGGCGGGCGACGGGCCAATCCAGACCAGGCCGGCATCGATCACTGCCTTGGCAAAGGCTTCACTTTCCGACAGGAAGCCGTAGCCTGGATGCACGGCATCTGCCCCGCTGCGCCGGGCGATTTCGAGCAGCTTGGGAATGTTCAGGTAGGTGTCGGCCGGACGGTCGCCGTCCAGGCCGTAGGCCTCGTCGGCCAGCCGCGCGTGCAGCGCGTCGATATCAGCATTGGCATACACGGCCACCGACCCGACTCCGTAGTCGGCACAGGCGCGGATGATGCGGACGGCAATCTCGCCGCGGTTGGCAATCAGGACTTTCTTCATCGCGAATCTCTGTTAGGGCTTGTGCGCTCAGGCGGCAGACAGTTGCTGCGCCGACGGTTGAAGTTCTTCGAAGGCGCCGAGCGGGTTGAAGCGCAGCCAGGCGCCAACCGGAATCTGTCCGGCGCGGTCCAGGTGGTAAGGAGCCACGGCCCCGATCACGGGGTAGCCGCCGGTCAGCGGGTGGTCGGCCAGGAACAGCACGGGTTGGCCGCTTGGCGGCACCTGCAACGCACCCAGGGCGGTGCCCTCGCTGGGCAGCTCGCCGGTAATGGCGCGCTCCAGCGGCACCTCGCCGGCCAGGCGCAGGCCCACGCGGTTGGATTGCGGGGTGACTTGCCAGCGCTGCGCGGCAAGGCGCGCCACGGACTCGGCAGTGAACCAGTCGGTGCGGGGACCGAGCACTACGTCCAGCACGACGTCCTGCTCCACCGTGGGCAGGTCGGCGGCAGGCAAGCCGGGGGTGCCCACGACGGCGCCGGCCGGTGCGGGCAGCAGGTTCAGCACATCGCCCACGGCCAGCGGCGCGGGGCCGACCTTGGCCAGGGTGTCAGTCGCACAACTGCCCAGGACCGGCGCGACGGCAAACCCGCCGCGTGCAGCCACATAGCTGCGGGCGCCGGCAAGAGGCTGACCGATGCTCAGCGTGTCGCCATCGGCCAGCGCCACGGCCTGGTGGTTCGGGACGCTCCATTGGCGGCCATCGGCAGTGCGCACCGTCAGCGCCGCATCGGCGCCGGTGACAGCCAGCACGGTCTCGCCCACGCTCTGCAGTTGCAGTCCGCCGCCCACGGTTTCGAGCGCCGCGCCGTCGCTGCGGTTGCCGACCAGTCGGTTGGCCATCTTGAGGGCGGCCTGGTCCATCGCACCCGAGGCCGAGACGCCCTGCCCCGCCTGGCCGTGCCGGCCCAGGTCCTGGAACACGGTCTGCAGCCCGGTGGCCTTCACCTTCAGCGCCGCGGCAGCAGGCGCCTGGTCCGTCGGCAACGGCTGGCGCGCCGGAGCGCCGGCGGCGATAGCGCTGCCCGCATCGAGCACGCCATCGAGCGTGGCGATGTCGATGAACCGCACGCGATATCCGGGCTGCAGCAGCGCAGGCTGTTCGCGATTCAGGTCCCACATGGCCACGGGGGTGACCCCGATGATCTGCCAGCCGCCCGGGCTGGCTTGCGGGTACACGCCGCTGAAGGTGCCCGCCAGGCCCACGGCGCCGGCGGGAATACGCGTGCGCGGCGTACTGCGGCGCGGCACGTCGAAGCTGGGATGGCCGCCGCTGAGATAGGCAAAGCCTGGCGCAAAGCCGGTAAAGGCAACGGTGTATTCGCTGCCGGTGTGGCGGCGCACCACTTCCGCGGGCGTGATGCCAAGCAGCTGGGCCACCTCGGCCAGGTCCTCGCCGTCATAGCGCACCGGAATCTCGACCAGGATGTTGCTGCGCTCGACGCGCTGCGACAGGTCGCGCGCGGCGATGGCCCGTACCAGCGCGGCGGTGCTGGTGGCCACTGGGCGGAAGTGAACGAGGATGGTGCGCGCGGCGGGCACCAGCTCCGCCACGCCGTGCAGGGGATCGCGCTGCAGCGAGGCCAGCAAGGCCAGGGTCTGGTCCAGGTCGACCAGTTCCACCAGCAGCGCATTCGAAGTGACGGGCAGAAAACGCAAAACGAGCTCCGCAATGACCCGGGGGTCCTAGACGTGATACGTGCTGTCTGGCACGTCGGTAATGAACATGTGGCCCGGCGCATGCGTCACGGCGAACGGCACGCCCGACGCCATCACGGCCGCCTGGGGCGTGACGCCGCAAGCCCAGAACACCGGGATCTCGCCCGGCTCGATACGCACGGCGTCACCAAAGTCAGGCCTGGCGAGGTCGGCAATGCCGAGCGCGGCCGGATCGCCGACATGGACGGGCGAGCCGTGCACCGACGGGAAGCGTGCGCTGATGGAAACCGCATCGGCAACCCGATGCGCAGGGATGGGCCGCATGGACACGACCATCTCGCCATGCAGGCGGCCAGCCGGGCGACACTGACGGTTGGTGCGGTACATCGGCACGTTGGAACCATCGGCGATATGCCGCACCTCGATGCCTGCCTCTTGCAGCGGCGTCTCGAAGGTGAAGCTGCAGCCGATCAGGAAGGTGACCAGATCCGGATGCTCAGTCCACAGGGGCGTGGCATCCGCCACCTCCTCCACCAGCTTGCCGTCGCGCCACACTCGATACAGAGGGATGTCGGTGCGGATATCCGCCCCTTGCGCCAACACGGTCTGCTGTGCACCCGCTTCGATCACGTCGAGCACGGGACAGGCCTTGGGGTTGCGCTGCGCGTACAGCAGGAAGTCCCAGGCCCAGTCGCGCGGCAACGCGATCATGTTGGCTTGGGTCATCCCCGGTGCAATGCCGGCGGTAGGCTGTACTGTGCCGGCACGGTAGCTTGCGCGCGCTTCGCGCGCGGCGTTCACGGCGGCGATGCGGGCGCGTTCCAGTGCGGAATCTTGCATGAGGGTTGCTCCAGTGTCTTGGATCAGATCAATGCGCAGCCTCGGCCTCGGCCCCGGCTTCGGCGAGCAGTTCGCGCCCTTGCGTTTCCGGCAGCAGCAGGCAGGCGATGACGACCAGCCCATAGGCACCGGCGGCGAGATAGCCGATGGCAACACCCAGCGACATCGATGCGCTCATATGCCCGATCATGGCCGGGAATATGGAACCGACCGCACGGCCAAAGTTGTAGCAGAAGCCCTGGCCGGAGCCGCGGATATGGCTCGGATACAGCTCCGTCAGGTAGGCCCCCATCCCCGAGAAGATGCCGGACAGGAAGAAGCCCAGCGGGAAACCCAGCACCAGCATCGCAGCGTCGGTGATCGGCAACTGTGTATAGCAGATCACGAGGAAGGCCGCGCTCACCGCAAACAGCATGAAGCAGCGCCGGCGCCCCAGGCGGTCGGACAGCCAGGCGCTGGTCAGGTAGCCGGCGAAGGACCCGGC
Organism: Cupriavidus sp. SK-4; assembly: GCF_000611125.1. Lineage (NCBI taxonomy): Bacteria > Pseudomonadati > Pseudomonadota > Betaproteobacteria > Burkholderiales > Burkholderiaceae > Cupriavidus > Cupriavidus sp. SK-4. The sequence goes on along the minus strand of NZ_JFJW01000057.1, from coordinate 141,864 downwards.
GATCAGCACCATCAGGTAGCCGCTGGTGTTGAGCACGGAGAGATTGCGCTCCATCTTGAGGTAGGTGGGCAGCCAGGTCGTCACCGAATAGTAGGCACCTTGCATGCCGGTCGCCAGCAGGCTTGCCAGCACCGTCACGCGCAGCACGCCGGGCTTGAAGATCAGCATGAAGTTATTGCTTTGCCCGGTGCGGGCCAGCTTGGCCCTGGTTTCCTGATACACCTCGGGCTCGGAGATATTGCGGCGGATATACAGGATAAAGATCGCCGGCAGCACGCCGGCCCAGAACAGCACGCGCCATGCGTATTGCTGCTCGAACACGGCATAGACCGCCCAGAATGCAATCGCCGACAGGCCCCAGCCGATGGCCCAGCTGCTTTGCACCAGTCCGACCGCCTTGCCGCGGTGGCGGGCCCGGATCATCTCGGCGATCAGCAAGGAACCGACCGACCATTCGCCGCCAAAGCCCAGCCCTTGCAGCATGCGGGTCACGAACAGTTGCTCGGGGGACTGGGTGAAGCCGCTCAGGAACGTAAAGAAACTGAACCAGAGCACGGTCAGCTGCAGGATCCGCACGCGACCATATTTGTCGGCCAGGATGCCGGCCAGCCAGCCGCCGATGGCCGAGCTGATGAGCGCGCCCGTCGCGATGTAGCCCGCCTCGGCCTTGGTCATGCCCCACACCAGGATGAAGGTGGGGATCATGAAGGTGTAGATCATGTAGTCGAAGGCATCGACCCCATAGCCGACGAAGGCGGCAAAGAGCGTCTTGCGCTCCGCCTGGTTTGTTTCTTTAAGCCACATGGTTGCGCTCACTATGGATAAGGACAAATCGTGGACAAGGCTCGTCGCGCTGTCTTCACGACGAAGTTCCGGTAGCGAGCAAGACCACTATCCAGCGGCCCTGCACACCAACCGCTGTTTAGCAAAACACATGCCATGTTCATTTATCTGCACGTATGACTCAACCACCGTGACTTATTGTTGAACAATATTGGCTGTTGTTCGATTCTCGTATACACCTAAGTCACGTTTGCAGGGCATCCTTCGCACCAATCTTGTGCCTATTGTTCAACAAAGTGAGATAACATCGCCGCACGGGGGCATGCCGGAACCTGTCGCCCCGACGCAAGCCAACATGACATCCAGTACTGACGTAAGAAATCTGGCCGAGCGGGTCACGGAGCAGATTCGCCAGCGCATCGTGCATGGCGAATTCGCGCCCGGGCAGCGCTTGTCGGAAGCCGCGCTTAGCGAGAGCCTGCAGATCTCGCGCAATACCTTGCGCGAGACCTTTCGCGTGCTGACCAAGGAGGGCCTGCTCAAGCACGAACCCAACCGCGGGGTATCGGTGGCAATTCCCAGCATCGCGGCCATCATCGACATCTACCGCGTGCGCCGCATGATCGAGTGCCAGGCCATCGCCCAGGCCTACCCCAGCCATCCGGCCAGGAAGCACCTGCGCGAAGCGGTGGAAATGGGGCTGCGCTGCCGCGACAGCGGCGACTGGCAAGGCGCGGGCACCGCCAATATGGAGTTCCATATGGCCATCGTGGAACTGGCCGACAGCGAGCGGCTGAACGTGATGTTCTCCCACCTGCTCGCCGAGCTGCGCCTGGCATTCGGCATGCTGCAGGATCCGGAATTCCTGCATGGCCCATATGTCGAGCTGAACCAGCACATCCTGCAGTTGTTCGAGTCGGGCAAGCTCGCAGAGTGTGCCGCAGCCCTCAACGACTACCTGGCGCAGTCCGAGCGCATCGTGCTGTCGGTTTGCGCCCGGCACCCGATTTTCAAGGGGCGTTGAACGCCGGTGCAGCGTATCCATGCGTAGCTGCTGCGCGCCGGGCCCCGATGGCCACTGCCTGCTCAAGATGCGGAGCCATGCATTGTCGGTAACGCGCCAGTGTCCTCACTTCACGGCAAGCGTAAACGGCAGCAGCAGCGCATTCACAAGCAGCAAGCCATAGACGACCACCACGGCCGCGGGGATGGCGAAACGCGTCCGATCCTGTGCGCGCGCGGCACGGCGCGTCCACAGGAAACCCGTGCCCATCACGACCAGTCCGGAAACCAGGCTCTCCACGGCAAGTGCTGCCGGATAGGACTTGGCCGGGGTGCTGTTCTTGTTCTCGGCAATGGGAGGAGTTGTGCCTTGCCAGACCGGCAGCGTTTCGACAGCGGGAGCCGCCGGCCGTACTGGTTCTACGGGTTCCGCTCCGGCCGACATGGCAAGCGGCTCTGCCGGCGGCGGCTCTTCTTGCACGCGCTGCGTCGGCTCAGGGATCTGCGTTGAGGCCTGTGGGGCCGGTGCGGAAGCCGCCGCAGGCGGCTGTGGCGCCTCCTGGCTGGCCGGGGTCGACCTGGCCGTTGCAGCTTGATTCGCAGCGTCGGACCGGCCCGGCGCGATTCGCATCGAATCCCGCTCCCGCCAGAATTTGGCAAACATGCTTTCCAGGCAGCGTACCGAGTCGCAGGCATCGCGCCGGCTGCGCCACGCCGCGATGTCCGAGTCCACGATCCTGCCCTTGCGCAGCATCCTCTGCTGCTCGGCGTAGATGCGCTCGTAGCGCTCTGACAGCCTGGACGAATCGCAGATCAGGTGCCGCGGACGCACCCGCGGACCGGCCTCGTCCGTCGCAAGGTTGCATCTCACCCCGGAGCCATCCGGGTTGTTGCAGCGGACGGGGGTTTCGCGCGCAGTTGGTTTGCAGACGATGTCAGAGGCCCACGCGCCGCTTGCGGCAAGAAGGCCCGCTGCTATGCCCACGGAAACAATCGTGACCAGGCGCCCTGTGATCGTCTTCATCATGATCCCCATTGAAGCGGCCCCAAGGCTTCCAAGCTAGTCGATAGTTGCCGGGTATCCCAAGCATGCAATGCGGGGCGCGTGCGGTAAGCCACCTTGCCCCGCACCGACAGGTCCGGATGCGTCGCGCGATGAACAATGCATTGCGAATGCCGCAGCAACTTCTCACGCCGCGAGATTTCGTGGCATTCTCGATACCCTCCGATACAGCCTCGCCTTCGATAATTTCCCGAGCGGAATCCTGCACTTCAAAAGAGAAAGAGACTCTCATGGACACTTCCAGGCCTTCCAGCCACCGCGGCAACCTTCTTTCGATCCTGCGCATTTCCACGCCCATCATCCAGGCGCCCATGGCCGGTGTCAGCACAGCGGCCATGGCTGCAGCCGTGTCAGAGGCCGGCGGGCTGGGCTCGCTTGGTGTCGGGGCAATGGACGCCGAAGCCGCACGCAAGACCATCCGCGAGACCAGAGCGCTGACCGGGAAACCATTCAACGTCAACCTGTTCTGCCACGCCCCCGCCAAGGCCGATGAGGTCCGCGAGCAGGCCTGGCTCAGCTACCTTGCCGCCCAGTTTGCCGAGCACGGCGCGACCACCCCCGCCAGCTTGCGCGAGATCTACAAGAGTTTCGTGGCCGACGACGCCATGTACCAGATGCTGCTGGAAGAAAAGCCAGCGGTTGTGAGCTTTCATTTTGGCCTTCCCGCCCAGCAGAAAATTGACGCGCTGCGCGGGGCCGGCGTTGTGCTGCTGGCCAGTGCAACGTCCCTGCATGAGGCCCGCCAGATAGAGGCCGCCGGCGTGGACGCCATCGTCGCGCAAGGCATTGAAGCCGGGGGACACCGCGGCGCCTTCGACACCGATGGATACGACGAAGGCCTCGGCACGCTGGCTCTGGTGCGTCTTCTGGTGCTGGGCACGAAGCTACCGGTGATTGCCTCGGGCGGCATCATGGACGGGGCAGGCATTGCCGCGGTGCTGGCTCTCGGGGCGCAAGCCGCCCAGCTTGGCACGGCATTCGTCGCCTGCCCGGAGTCATCTGCCGATGCCGCCTATCGCGCGGCGCTGACCGCACCCCAACCGCGCCCGACCACGCTCACCCGCGCCATATCGGGCCGCGCGGCCAGGGGCTTCACCAACCGGCTCACGGCACTCGGCATCGCCGCCGACGCACCTCCGGTGCCGGACTACCCGATCGCATATGACGCGGGAAAGGCGCTTCACGCCGCGGCCAAGGCCACGGGCAGCGCGGAGTACGCAGCGCAGTGGGCCGGGCAGGCAGCGCCTCTGGCCAGGTCCCTGCCGGCCGCGGAGCTGGTTGCGCAACTCAGGTCGGAGCTCAGGGAAGCGATCCTGCGAATGGCTACGTTTGCGGACCCGCAGGACGCAGCCTGAGCGTATCTATAACAATTATTTGAATGTACTGATTGTCGGCTCTACGATGGCGCAACCCAACGTCTCCACTCACGAGGCCCCCATGCACATCGCCATCCTGACCTTCGAAGGTTTCAACGAACTCGACTCGCTGGTCGCGCTCGCCATCCTCAACCGGGTCAGGCGGCCCGGCTGGCGGGTTTCGATCGCCAGTCCGGCGGCCAAGGTGCGTTCGCTGAATGGTGTGGTGATGGAGGCGCAAGCATCGCTGCAGGACGCATGCGACGCGGACGCTGTGCTGGTGGGTAGCGGGATCCGAACCCGGGACGTCGTCGCCGATGCCGCGCTGATGTCGCAACTCCGCTTCGACCCGGCGCGCCAGTTGTTGGGCGCGCAATGCTCGGGCACGCTCATACTCGCCAAACTGGGCTTGGTGAACGACGTTCCGGCCTGTACGGACCTGATCTCCAAGCCATGGGTAGTGGAGGCCGGCGTGGCTGTGCTCGATCAGCCGTTTGTCGCCAAGGGAAACGTTGCAACCGCCGGCGGGTGCCTGGCGTCGCAGTACCTGGCCGCCTGGTTCATCGCCCGCCTGGAAGGCGTCGAGGCTGCACGCAGCGCGATCGACTATGTGGCGCCAGTGGGCGAGAAGGAGGCCTACGTGACGCGCGCGATGGCGAACATTGCGCCGTTCCTCTGATGCGCTGGTGATGTGACTCCGGGCTGAGCCTCCTACACCATGATGAGGCCGTGCCGCATGCCCTGCAATACAGCCTCGGTACGGCTGCTTGCGCCGAGCTTGCCGAAAATGGTGGAGAGGTGGAACTTCACCGTGTTGTCCGATATGTCGAGTTGGCGCGCGATTTCCTTGTTGCCAAGCCCTTCGGCGAGCATGGCCAGCACTTCAAGCTCACGTGGGGTGAGCGTTTCGGTCAGAGCCGCGGATGCCGTCTGGCGAGGTGCCCTGCGCTGCGCCAGCAGCCTGGCGAGGATCTCCGGGGACAGCACGCAAAGTCCCGCGGCCACAGCTTCGATCGCGGCGATGATTTCGCCGGGCGTCGCGTCGCGCGGCAGCAGTGCCGTGGCGCTGGCTCCCAGTGCCTCATGGGCCCAGTCGCTGTCCGTCTCGTCGGTGAGCAGGACCAGCGCCGGCGCTGCGGGATCGCGGCCCGCCTCCGGCGCCGGCAGGTCACCGGCCTGCGGCTCAAGTTCGACCACGACCACATCCGGCACGTCCCCGGCAAAGCGGTCGGCGATCCCTGCGGCGTCGGCCGCGCAGCCTGCGAAATCCAGCGCCGGCGCCGCCTCGACAAGCGCCTGCAGGCTTGCGCGCGCCTGCGGCGAGGCGGCGACCACGGCGACCCTGACCGGGCTCATCGGTGTCATCCTGGCATCCGGCATGCGACGGCTTGCATGAATCTCAGCCGCACGACTTCCGTTGCTGGCGTTCGCCCACCGTGACCGAGCACTCGCTGCGCTCGCCACCCCGGATCAGCCCGATCTTCAGCAACTGCCCGATGCGGTCGCCGCCCAGCGCGGCATGGACGTCGTCCATGTCTTGGCATGGGTTGCCATCCAGTTCGACCAGCACATCCCCGATCAGCACCCCGGCTTGCTCCGCGGGCCCGCCCGCCGCAAGCGATACCACCAGCAACCCGCGCCCGGACGCCAGATTCAGCTTCGTCACCCAAGACTCCGACAGGTTCACCGGCTGCGTGCCCACGCCGAGGTAACCGTGCGAGACACGTCCTTTGCTCAGCAGTTCGCCGCTCACGCGCGCCACGGTCGCAGCCGGAATCAGGATGCCGGCGCCAGACGCGAGCGCCGATGTGCACAGGCCCATGACCCGCCTCTGCATATCCGCCAGGGCCGCTCCGGAGAATCCGGGGCGCAGGCCGCCGTCCAGCCGCACGAAGGCGTCGAACTGCCCGCCTCGCCAGGTACGCCATGGACCGCCGGCAGTGCCGACAACGCCGAAGTCCGCGCTGGTGCCAAGCCGGTCCACTCGCGCCACCGCGAGCACCAGGTGGCCTGCCTTCAGGGAGCGCGCATCACCGGTCTCGACCGGGTTCGACGCCACGCCATCGAGCCTCAGTACGGCCAGGTCGGTGCCAGGGTCCCGTCCCGCCAGGACGGCCGCCACGGTACGGCCATCGGCCAGGGTGACTTCAATGCCGTCTTCCTGCCTGAGCGTATGCGCGGCCGTGACCACCACGCCGGGTTGCCAGATGACTCCACTGGAGGGAAAGCGATGCCGCCCGTGCACCGCGACGACACTCTGGCCGACGCGCTCGGCAATGGCTGCCAGATTGGCGGAAAGATCCTGCAAGGGATTTCCGCTGGGGGTTGGGGTTTCCATGGTGATGACTCCTGCCATTTGCTACGTGAACCGATGCGTCGCGCGCCCGGCCAGCTTGAGGAAGCCAGGCAGGCAAGCGCAGACGAGTGGTTTCACAATGACAGGCGCGCGGCGTATGTGTTTGTACGAGCTTTTGTCTTCTCGCCCATTGCTCCCCCATTTTTCGTGGCACAGGTGCACCAGGTGTTCGCCAGGATCGCCCCGAGCCCCAGGGCCGGCAATCGTCACTTCGACCGGATCACTGCGCGTTTCGCCCGGCGTGCCAAAGCGGCTTTTCGGATACCTGAGCCCCTGCCCGCGCGGCACATGCCAATGGCGCGGACAAGCCCTGCGGATCCATGCGAAAGCCGGCGGTGCGGCGGCGAGCGGCGCTGCCTATGCTAGACGGAAGCGGCGGCCCGGCCGGGCGGCCGCGTGGTCCCATTTCGTTTCAGGAGATAACCATGAACAAGCGCTTGAGTGAAGAAGGCATGGATCTGCTCTTTCGCGAGGCTCGCACGCACAGCGCATGGCTAAACCAGCCCGTGAGCGACGAAACCCTGCGGCAGCTCTATGACTTGATGAAATGGGCGCCGACCAGCGCCAACTGCTCTCCCGCGCGTATTCTGTTCCTGCGTACCCCTGAGGCCAAGCAGCGCCTGTTGCCCGCGCTGGCGCCGGGCAATGTCGAGAAAACCATGGCTGCTCCGGTCACAGCCATCATCGCCTATGACATCAAGTTCTACGAACTTCTGCCCAAGCTGTTTCCGCATGCGGATGCACGCTCGTGGTTCGCCGAAACCCCTGAGCTTGCGCTGACTACCGCGAGGCGAAACAGCTCCCTGCAGGGCGCTTACTTCATGATTGCCGCCCGCTCGCTGGGGCTCGACTGCGGGCCGATGTCCGGCTTCGACAATGCCAAGGTCGATCACGAGTTCTTTCCCGCGGCCCCGAAGGAGAATACCTTCCAGCTCGAATACTTCCCGGACAGTCATGTGAAATCGAACTTCCTGTGCAATCTCGGCTATGGCGACCCTGCCAAGCTGTTTCCGCGCAGCCCCCGCCTGGAATTCGACGAGGCGTGCAAACTGCTCTGAAGGACGCAGTACCTAGGCCTGTAGCCGCAGCTCCTGCAGCAGCGTCGGTACCAGCTCTGACACCGTGGGATGGATGTGCATCGCGCGGCTGATGATGGTATAGGGGGCCTTGGCATACATGATGTCGAGCAGTGAGTGAATAACCTCGTCGCCGGTCACGCCGAGGATCGCGGCACCCAGGATCATGCGGGTATCGGCGTCGACCACGACCTTCATGAAGCCCTGGCTCTCGCCCTTCTCCACGGCTCGCCCGACGCGGCTCATGGGGCGGGAGCCGACCAGCAGCCTGCGTCCGGATTGCCGGGCTTCTGCTTCGGTCATGCCGGCGCGGCCGAGCGGAGGGTCGATGAACATGGCATAGGCTGCAATGCGGTCCGTCAGCTTGCGGGGATCGTTGTCGAGAAGGTTGGCAGCGACGATCTCATAGTCGTTGTATGAGGTATGCGTGAACGCACCGCGGCCATTGCAATCGCCAAGCGCCCAGATGCCAGGGACGTTGGTGCGCAACTGTTCGTCTACCTGGATATAACCGCGAGCGTCGGTCTCGACCCCGGCCTGGTCCAGCCCCAGGTCCTCCGTGTTGGGCACGCGCCCCACCGCCAGCAGCAGGTGCGAGCCGTGGACATCGCGCGCCCCATCCGAACAATCCAGCCCGACCGCAATGTGATCGCCTTCCCTGCGTGCGCTCAGGCAGTTGGCATTGAGCCGGATTTCGATCCCCTCGGCTTCCAGGATCTCCCGCACTGCCTGCGATACATCCTCGTCTTCGCGCTGGATCAGGCGCGGGCCTTTTTCGACAACGGTCACCCTGGCCCCAAAACGCCGAAACATCTGGCCAAACTCGAGGCCCACGTAGCTGCCGCCGATGACGATCAGGTGCTCCGGCAGGAAATCCACCTCCATCATGCCCGAGTTGGTGAGGTACGGCACCTGGTCCAGCCCGGGCATGGGCGGAACCAGGGCCCGGCCACCGACGTTCACGAAAATCCGGTCGGCTTCCAGCAGTTCGCCGTTGACCCGCACACCATGCGCGCTTTCGAAGCGGGCGTGACCCTGATAGACCGTGCCGTTCTCCAAGCCGCGCATCCACTGTTCCACACCATTGCTGGAACGGCCGGAGATCTCGTCCTTGCGTGCCTTCACTTGCTTCATGTCGACGGCGACCGGCCCGCCGATGGTCACACCGTACTCGCCAGCCCGCCGCGCCAGTTGCGCCGCGTACGCGCTTGCGATGAGGGTCTTGGTGGGAATGCAGCCGGTGTTCACGCAGGTGCCGCCAAAGCGCGCGCGCTCGATGATGGCCGTTTTCATGCCCGCGCCGGCCAGCCGCGCGGCGAGTGCGGGGCCGGCTTGGCCGGTGCCGATGATGATCGCGTCGAATCCTTGAGCCATCACGATTCTCCTTGCCTGGTACCGCAAAGCCACAAGCTACTTTAGGTGGTAGGACGCTGCCCTGCCAGCTACGCGTAGGCGTCGACGCCCCGCACCAGCAGCCTGGCCAGCCGAGGCCGTCGCAACTGCTCCAGCCACCATTGCAGCGCGCGGCCTTCGTGATCGCCGCGCCAGCCCACGTAGAGCAGGTTGGGCTCGCGCGGGTCGGCGGTGCGCTTCTCTATCAGTTCGCCGCGCTGCAGCAGCGAGCCGACCCGGTGCCTGGGCAGCCAGCCGATCCCCAGGCCATCGCGCTGCGCCAGGGTCTTGGCTCGCATGCTCGGCACGGCCAGCAAGCGCTGTCCGCCCACCATGCCATAAGCGCGGCCGCCCGTGAGGCGTGATGAATCGGCCACCACCACTGCACGATGGCGGGCGATCTCCTCGCGCGTCAGTGGTTCGCGCGCGGCCGCCAGCGGATGCCGGGGCGAGACCGCAAACACCCATTCGATCACGCCCAGCTCGAACCACCCCAGGTTAGGGATGGCGGGCGGCTCGTTGGTGGCACCGATGACCAGGTCGGCACGGCCGTCCCGCAGCGCTTCCCAGGTGCCGGCCAGCACCTCGTGCGTGACGCGCAGCGCCACGCCGGATTCCAGCGCGTCGAACGCGTGCATGACGGGCATCAGCGACTCGAATTCCATCAGCTCGTCGGTCACGATCCACAACCGGTCTTCCCACCCGTTGGCGACCTGCCGCACGCGCTGTGTGATGCGCGAGACATCCTGCGCAAGCCGCGCGGCTTCTTCTGTGAGCAATTCGCCGGCACGCGTCAGCTGCAGGCGGTAGCGGCGGCGGTCGAACAGAAGTGCGTCGAAGCGCTGCTCCAGCTGCCGCGCGGCGTGCGACACCGTGGACGGCGCCTTGCCCAGCCTGGCCGCCGCGCGCGACAAGCTGCCGGCCTCGCGGATGGCCTCCAGCAGGGCCAATTCGTCTTCCGACAACATGTGCAATTCCTTCGAACGTGTTCGTCGGACCGATCGTATGGCAAAGCGGAGGCCAGCGTCCATACTGCACTCACGCGATTGTTCAAGTTCAACTTTTCCAACTGGAGGACATCATGAATCGCTTCGAAGGCAAGACCGTTCTGGTCACTGGCGGCAACAGCGGCATCGGCCTGGCGGCTGCCCAGGCATTCGCCCAGGAAGGGGCCCGCGTGGTCATTACCGGCCGCGACGCAGCGGCACTGGAGACCGCCCGCGCCACGCTCGGCAACGAGGCCGTCGCCATCCGCAACGAAACCGGCACCGTGCAGGCCTCGCGCGACCTGGCTCGCCAACTGAACGACGCCGGCATCCGCCTGGACGCCGTCTTCATCAACGCCGGCATTGCCAAATTTGCCGCCGTTGCCGATGTGGACGAGGCACTGTGGGACGCCACCTTCAACGCCAACGTGAAGGGCGCGTACTTCCAGATCCAGGCGCTGCTGCCGCTGCTGAACCCGGGCACGTCGATCGTGCTGAACGGCTCGATCAATGCGCGCCTCGGCATGCCGATGTCTTCCGTGTATGCCGCCAGCAAGGCAGCACTGATCTCGCTGGCCAAGACTCTGTCGGGTGAGCTGCTCAGCTCAGGCATCCGGGTAAATGTGGTCAGCCCCGGGCCGGTGACGACGCCACTGTACGGCAAGCTGGGCCTGGATGCCGCCACCCTGTCGGCCACTGCCGCGCAGATCCAGAGCCAGATCCCTCTGGGCCGCTTCGGCCAGCCGGCGGAGATTGCGTCGACGGTGCTGCATCTGTCGGCGCCGGAATCGGCCTTCATCGTCGGCACGGAAATCATCACCGACGGTGGCATGAGCCAGCTGTAAGTCAATGCCTTTGCGGGCCGCGGCATGAGCGCGGTCAGCGCATGAGATGGCCCATCCTGCCTGAGCAGCACCATGAACCAATCCATTGCCTTTATCGTCCATCTGCCGGGCAAGCCCGAGCGGCGCGCCGAGCTCGAGTCGAAACTGCTTTATGTCCTCGACCAGATGTCGAAGGAGCCAGACTTTATCAACACGTACCTGCACCGCTCGCTCGAAGATCCTGACACCCTTGTTCTCTATGAGAACTGGGCCTGCACCGAGCAGCATTTCAGGGACCACCACCTGAAAGCGTCCTACCGGCGCGAATACGAGGCGGTGCTGGCCGATCTGCTGAAAGCACCACGCACGCTGGAGTTTCTAACGCCAGTGCGCGACTACCAGAAAGCCGGCAACTAAAGCGGTATTGCCCTATAGGGTAGCTGCCGGTTCCCACCCCCCGCCGAGCGCCTTGAATGCCGCCACGGCGGCGCGGGCTGATTCGGTCTGTGCCTGTGCTCTGGCGTCGGACGTCCGCAGAAGACTCTCGTCAGCATGCAAGACCTCAATCAAGCGGACCACGCCTTTCTGGTAGGCGGCAAGCGATGCATTGCGCGCCTGGGTCAGCGAGGTCTCGCCTTGTGCCAACGTGCCTGCCTGATCTTCACGCTTGATCAGCGCGGAGAAGGCATTTTCGACGTCTTCGGTCGCGCGCAGCACAGCCTGACGGTATGCCGCCAGCGCTTCTGCCTCCTGCCCTCGGGCCAGTTCGATCTGTGCATTGATGCGGCCGAAGTCAAACAGACGCCAGCGCAGGCCCAGCACGCCTGCTGCCTGGCTTGCTCCCGCGGAAAAGAGGTTCCCGCTGGCTACGGTTGTGGCGCTGCCCAACAGGGCACTGAGCGAGAATTTTGGGTAGTACTCCGCAATGGCTACGCCGATTCGTGCGTTCGCCGCCGCCAGCCGGCGCTCCGCGACGATGAGGTCGGGCCTGCGTCGCAGCAGATCCGCCGGCGAGCCCGTTCCGGCGAGCCGCGGTGCGGCGGGAATCGTTTCAGGGCCGGCCAGTTCGGCGCGATACGTGCCGGGCGGAACACCAAGCATTACGTCCAGCGCATTCAACGCTGCATCGAGGCCTGTCTCCAGCACCGGGACGGTAGCGCGGACCTGAGCGAGCGCGCCTTCGGCCTGTCGTACCTCCAGTTCGGCTGCAAGCCCTTTGCTGTAAAGCAGGCTCACCGTCGAGAGCAGCTTCTGCTGGGTCTCCACTTGCTGCCTGGCGATGGCAATGCGGGACTGCAGTCCGCGCACGGTGATATAGAGATCTGCAGTTTGCGCGGCCACAGCGAGACGCGTCGCGGTCGCGCCCGCAGTCGATGCCTGGTACTCCGCCAGGGCGGCTTCCCGCCCACGGCGCAGCCCGCCGAATACGTCCAGTTCCCAGGTCGCGCCGAGATTGGCCTCGTAGCTGTTGCCATACCTGTCAAAGCCAGGCGTGGCATCGAGCAGCTTCCCAAGGGGCGTCTCGATCGACTGATAGTTTCTGGCCGCCTGCGCACTGGCGCTGCCCGAAGGAAGCAAGGCCGCATTGGCCACGCCGAGCCCCGCGCGTGCCTGGGTGACGCGCGCCGACGCTTGCGCCAGGTCCAGGTTCTGATCCAATGCCAAGGACACCAGCCGGGTCAGCAGCGGATCGCCGAATCCTTCCCACCACGTGACGAGCTCGGCAGCGGATGACGCATGCCTTTGTTCGACGCCGGACTGGCCCAGGTAGCGGTCGGGGAGCGGGGCGTCCGGTTGTCTGTAGTCGGGGCCGACGGCGCAACCCGTCGATACGCCGACACTCAGCAGCAGGGCAAGAAAGCGATGGGTAAGCATGGTATCACCGAATCCAGGGCGAACAGGAATGTGTGACTATATTATAAAATGGTCACTGGTTGTCAACCGCCATCTGGAGCGTTAAGCTCGCTGCATGACCGAAACCACACCCACCACCCTGCCCTCCCGAGGGCCTGCCGACCACAATGTCCGCTCCCAGATCGTGGAGGCGGCCACCGAGCACTTCAGCCTGTACGGCTACGAGAAGACGACGGTTTCCGACCTGGCCAAGGCGATCGGCTTTTCCAAGGCTTACATCTACAAGTTCTTCGATTCCAAGCAGGCGATCGGGGAAGTGATCTGCGCGAACTGCCTGTGCGCCATCACGGACGAGGTCGATGCAGCCATTGCCGACGTCCCGACCGCGTCGGAACGTCTGCGACGCCTGTTCAAGGCCCTGGTGGAGGCCAGCGCCCGTCTTTTCTTCCAGGACCGCAAACTTTACGCCATTGCTTCGGCGGCAGCCCAGGAGCGGTGGCAGCCTGTTCTCACCTATGAGGACCACATCAGGCAAGTGGTCATGCGGATTGTTCTGGAAGGTCGCAAGTCCGGGGAGTTCGAGCGCAAGACACCACTGGACGAGACTGCCAACGGCATCTATCTCGTCATGCGCCCTTACATCGATCCGCTGCTGCTACAGCACAACCTCGATCTTGCCGCGGAAGCCCACGTCCAGCTTTCCGGCCTGATACTGCGCAGCCTTGCTCCTTAAGGCGCACATCGCAAGCGCATTTTTTATTGTGACCATTGACTAAATTGGTCACAAGAACAATAATCCAGGTCCAGTCTCGCTTGAGAGGACCTTATGCTTCAGCGCCGATTTGCCTCATCCGCCGCCGCGTGCGTGTTGCCACTCGTATTAGCCGCCTGCGGCGATACAGCGCCCCCCGATCCGCGCAGCCAGCCGCCGCTGGTCAGAATCGGGACCGTTCAGGACCCGGCCGCCGCGACACGTTCATTCACGGGAATCGTTGCCGCCCGGGTCCAGGGAGATCTGGGCTTTCGTGTCTCCGGCAAAGTGCTGGAGCGGCTGGTGGACACCGGCCAGACCGTCAAGCGCGGCCAGCCGCTCATGCGCATCGACCCGAACGACCTGAAGCTGGCGGCGCACGCACAGCAGGAGGCAGTCGTCGCCGCGCGGGCACGGGCCAGGCAAACCGCGGAGGATGAGGCCCGGTATCGCGACCTGGTCGGGTCCGGCGCCGTATCGGCGTCGTCCTATGACCAGATCAAGGCCGCGGCGGAGTCGGCCAGGGCACAGCTCAACGCAGCGGAAGCCCAGGCCGATGTGGCACGCAATGCAACCGGCTACGCGGTTTTGCTCGCTGACGCCGACGGCGTAGTCGTGGAGACGCTGGCCGATGCCGGACAAGTCGTCAACGCCGGCCAGGTCGTGGTACGCGTGGCGCATGCCGGCCGCCGCGAAGCCATCGTCCACCTGCCGGAAACCCTCCGGCCCCCGGTGGGTTCAGCAAGCCAGGCGACGCTATACGGCAATGACACCTTGACCGTACCGGCGAAACTCCGGCAGCTTTCCGACTCGGCGGACCGGCTGACCCGCACCTACGAAGCCAGGTACGTGCTCGAAGGCGCGCTGGCCGAGGCCCCGCTCGGCGCCACCGTTACCCTCCAGATTCCGGAAATCCGCCCATCGAAGCAAGCCGATCTGCAGGTACCGATCGGTGCCCTCTTCGACCCGGGCAAAGGTCCTGGCGTGTGGGTGCTGGACGAAAAACTCAACCGCGTCGCCTGGCGCCCGGTGAAGGTCCGCGGTCTGGATGACGACGCCGCGCGGGTCGCGGGTGAACTCAGGGTCGGGGACCGGATCGTTGCCCTCGGCGCCCATCTTCTGCACGAAGGCGAGCAGGTTCGCATCGCAGCAAACGGAAGCGGGGCCAACCCGATTCCTGGTCGTGGAGTGCAGCAATGAGTGGGTTCAATCTTTCGGCACTCGCTGTCCGTGAACGGTCCGTCACGCTGTTCCTGATCATCCTGGTGTCGCTGGCCGGCGTTATCGCCTTCTTCCAGCTGGGCCGGGCCGAAGATCCCGCCTTCACGGTGAAAACCATGACCGTCATCACGGCCTGGCCGGGGGCGACGGCGCAGGAAATGCAGGACCAGGTGGTGGAAAGACTGGAGAAGCGCATGCAGGAACTGCGCTGGTATGACCGCACGGAAACCTACACGCGGCCTGGCCTGGCGTTCACCACAGTGACCCTGCTCGATAGCACACCGCCTTCGGAGGTCCAGGAAGAGTTCTATCAGGCGCGCAAGAAACTCAGGGACGAGTCGGGTAGCCTGCCTGCCGGCGTGATCGGCCCGGTCGTCAACGACGAGTATTCGGACGTGACCTTCGCCCTGTTTGCGTTGAAGGCAAAAGGCGAGCCACAGCGGGTGCTGGTACGCGACGCCGAAACGCTGCGGCAGCGCCTGTTGCACGTCGCGGGCGTGAAGAAGGTGAACATCATCGGGGAACAGTCCGAACGCATCTTCGTTTCCTTTTCCCATGATCGACTGGCCACGCTGGGTATCTCGCCACAGGACATCTTCGCCGCCCTGAACAGCCAGAACGCCCTCACGGCGGCCGGCTCGATCGACACCTCGGGTCCCCAGGTTTTCATTCGCCTCGACGGCGCCTTCGACAAACTGCAGAAGATCCGGGACACGCCAGTGGTGGCGCAGGGCCGGACCCTCAAGCTTTCGGATGTCGCCACGGTTGAACGCGGCTACGAGGATCCGGCGACCTTCCAGATCCGCAACAACGGCGAACCCGCACTGCTGCTGGGCATCGTCATGCGCGACGGCTGGAACGGCCTGGACCTGGGCAAGGCGCTGGATACGGAAGTGTCTGCAATCAATGAAGCGTTGCCGCTGGGCATGAGCCTGACCAAAGTGACCGACCAGTCCGTCAACATCAGCGCATCGGTCGATGAGTTCATGGTCAAGTTCTTTGTCGCCCTGCTCGTGGTGCTGGCGGTGTGTTTCCTGAGCATGGGCTGGCGCGTCGGCATCGTCGTGGCAGCGGCTGTGCCGCTGACGCTGGCCGCAGTGTTCGTCGTCATGGCGGCCACCGGCAAGAACTTTGACCGCATCACCCTTGGCGCGCTGATCCTTGCGCTGGGCCTGCTGGTGGACGACGCCATCATCGCGATCGAGATGATGGTGGTCAAGATGGAGGAAGGCTACAGCCGCGTTGCCGCCTCCGCCTACGCCTGGAGCCACACCGCCGCGCCGATGCTGTCCGGCACGCTGGTGACGGCGGTGGGCTTCATGCCCAACGGCTTTGCCCGTTCCACGGCCGGCGAATACACCAGCAACATGTTCTGGATCGTGGGCATTGCACTGGTCGTGTCCTGGATCGTCGCCGTCGCCTTCACGCCTTATCTGGGCGTCAAGATGCTGCCTGAGATCGGCAAGGCCGAAGGCGGCCACGATGCCATCTACGGCAGCTTGAACTACAACCGCTTCCGACGTGTGCTAGGGCGCGTGATCCAGCGCAAATGGATCGTGGCTGCGGTCGTGGTTGGCAGCTTCGTGGTGTCCGTGCTGGGCATGGGCATGGTGAAAAAGCAGTTCTTCCCGACTTCCGACCGCCCCGAGGTGCTGGTCGAAGTCCAGATGCCTTATGGCACTTCCATCGCCCAGACCAGCGCGGCCACGTCCAAGGTGGAAGCGTGGCTCGCCAGGCAGGCAGAGGCGAAGATCGTGACGGCCTACATCGGCCAGGGCGCGCCCCGCTTCTACCTCGCCATGTCGCCCGAGCTGCCGGATCCCTCGTTCGCCAAGCTCGTGGTGCTGACCAGTAGCCAGGACGAACGCGAGGCGCTGAAGCTCAGGCTGCGCCAGGCGATCGCCGACGGACTGGCGCCGGAGGCCCGCGTGCGCGTCAATCAACTGGTATTCGGCCCTTACTCGCCCTTCCCTGTGGCATTCCGCGTCGCCGGGCCGGACCCGGACAAGCTGCGTGCCATTGCGGCGGACGTGCGCCGGGTGATGGACACCAGTCCGCTGATGAGAACCGTCAATACCGACTGGGGACCGCGCGCGCCCGCCTTGCACTTTACGCTGCAGCAGGATCGGCTGCAGGCCGTCGGCCTGACTTCCAGCGGCGTCGCCCAGCAATTGCAGCTCCTCCTCAACGGCTTGCCGGTCACCGAAGTCCGCGAGGACATTCGCTCGGTGCAGGTCCTTGCACGCGCCGCGGGAGACATACGCCTGGACCCGGAGAAGATTTCCGGCTTCACGTTGACCGGTGCGGCAGGACAGCGCATTCCGCTGTCGCAGGTAGGCACCGTCGATGTCCGCATGGAAGACCCGATCCTGCGCCGGCGCGACCGAACGCCCACCATTACGGTGCGCGGCGACATCGCCGAGGGGCTGCAGCCACCCGATGTGTCCGCAGCGGTGCTGCAGCAACTGCAACCGATCATCGCCAGGCTGCCGGCCGGCTACCGCATCGAGCAGGCAGGCGCCACCGAGGAATCCGACAAGGCCACCAAGGCCCTGCTGCCGCTGTTCCCGATCATGCTTGCCCTGACCTTGCTGATCATCATCCTGCAAGTGCGTTCGATCTCAGCCATGGTCATGGTGCTCGCCACCAGCCCGCTGGGACTGATCGGCGTAGTCCCGACCTTGCTGCTGTTCCAGCAGCCATTCGGCATCAACGCCCTGGTCGGCCTGATCGCACTGTCCGGCATCCTGATGCGCAACACCCTGATCCTGATCGGGCAGATCGACCAGAACAAGCGCGCGGGACTGGCGCCGTTCGACGCTGTCGTCGAAGCCACGGTGCAACGGGCGCGGCCGGTGATCCTGACCGCGCTGGCGGCAATCCTGGCCTTTATACCGCTGACGCATTCAGTGTTCTGGGGGACGCTGGCTTATACGCTGATCGGCGGAACCTTCGCCGGCACGGTGCTGACCCTGGTGTTCCTGCCAGCGATGTATGCCATCTGGTACCGGATCAGGATGCCTGCCGATGCGAGCCAGATGAAGCCCGCGGATCTGAACGACAGCGGCGCGAACACGCCCGCGGCCACCACTTGATCCGACAGGCCGCGGCCTGTTGGTGACGACAAAAAGCAGTGTGGGCGCTAGCGCGCCCACAACTGCATGCGAGGCGCCGGGGCGCCGTTATGCATTGACCATCGCGCATGCACCGCTGGTATCTGCCGGCACCTCCCGTGCGGACTTGGCCCGTTCGACCCCCAGGTCAACGGGCAAGCGGACGTGGTTCCGCGCTGCCACCACCTCGGCAAGGATCGAAATGGCGATTTCCGGCGGCGTACGGCTGCCGATATAGATGCCGGCCGGGCCATGCATACGGGCCAGTTGCTGGCTGGTCAGGTCGAATTCCTTCAGGCGTTCGCGCCGCGCCTGGTTGTTGCGGCGCGAACCCAGCGCACCGACGTAGAAGGCCCGGGTGCGCAGCGCCTCCATCAACGCCAGGTCGTCGAGCTTGGGGTCGTGTGTCAGCGCAACCACCGCACTGCGTTCGTCCAAGTTCATCTCCACCACCGTGTCGTCCGGCATGGTGCGCACCATGGTAATGCCCGGAACGCCCCAGGTCTCGGTATATTCTTCGCGCGGATCGCACACCGTCACGTCGAAGCCGAGCCCGACGGCGATCTCACAGAGATACTTCGAAAGCTGCCCGGCGCCAATCACCAGCATGCGATAGCGTGGCCCATGGATGGTTGACAGCGACTTGCCGTCAAAGGTCAGGCCGTCAGCGGCAGCGGCCGGCCCGAGCGTCGCGATGCCGGTGGCCATATCGAGCGTACGTGTCACCAGTTTGCCGCCCTCCACCGCCTGCAGCAGTTCGCGCAATCCGCTCGCCGCAGATACCGGCTCCGCCACCAGTTCGATGGTGCCGCCACAGGGTAAGCCAAACCGGTGTGCTTCCTCGGCGCTAACGCCGTACCGGATCACATCGGGACTACGGTAGCCAATGCCTTCGCGGCGGGTTCGGTCAATGATGTCGTCCTCGATGCAGCCGCCCGAAACCGAACCCACTACCAGGCCATCGCCGCGCACGGCCAGCATCGCGCCGGCCGGCCGTGGCGACGAACCCCAGGTATGGACGACCGTCACCAACAGGCAACGGTGTCCTTACTCGTTCCAGCGGACACTGCTTCTCAAGACTTCGAGATCCACGCTTTCCATGATTCTTCCTGCCGTCCAGCCTGCGTCCGCTGCCCCGGGTCAAGCGTAGCGGGCTGAGGTTCCAGTCAACAGTCCGGGGCCAGGCGCCAGATCACGCTTCGCTGGCAACGGTTGCCTGCTCCGACGGCTTCGCCGCGCCCGCCCTTCCCTTCGCGGCGACCGCGATGGCCGCAAGCAAGGATGGCACGGCGAGGATGCTGAGGATCGAGCTCATGCCCAGGCCAAGCTGCAGCAGCGTGCCACCGGAAACGGCTCCGAGGACGCCACCGAAACGCCCGATGCCAAGCATCCAGCCTACCCCGCAGGCACGGCCCTGGGTCGGATAGAACGAAGCCGCCAGCGCGGGCATGGATACCAGGCCGGCCCCCATGAACAGCCCGGCGATCGGCGTCAGCAGCACCAGGTATGCGCCACTGGTTGCGTGTCCCATCGCCAGCGTGAATACGGCGGTGAAGAAATAGGCGAAGCCGATGACGCGATGGGGATTGATGCGATCCATCAGCCAGCCGCAAGCCATCGCGCCCAGCGTGCCGCCCAGCGGGAACAGCGCAGCGATCAGAGAGGCCTCGGCCAGGGTCGCACCGGTTTCCCTGACAAGCGTCGGCATCCAGCTGGTCACCAGGTAGAAGACCAGTACACCCATGAAATAGGTAGTCCAGAGCATGAACGTTCCCATCCGATACTTTTGCGACAGGATGAGCCCGAGCGGCGAGCGCAACTTGTCGGCCTGATCATCCGGCAAGGTGAACCGCGACGCATGGACTTCCGCGGAACCTGCCAGCCGTCTCAACACCGCCTTGATCTTCTCCGCCGGCCAATCGCGCAGCACCATGAACCGGATCGATTCCGGCAGTGCAAGCACCATGACGGCAAGGACCAAGGGAACGATTCCGCCGACAATGAAGACGCTGCGCCACCCGAACTCGGGAATGATGACCGCGGCCAGGAAGCCACCGCCCGCTGCGCCCAGCGTAAAGCCGCAAAACATGCTGTTCACCAGGAAGGCCCGACGCCTGGCGGGGGCATACTCGGCCAGCAGCGTGGTCGCGTTGGGAATCGCGGCACCAAGCCCCATGCCCGTCAGGAAACGCCAGCCGGACAGCTCCACGGCGGATACAGCGGACGCAGTGGCGAGGCTGAACAGGCCAAAGGCCGCCACCGATACGATGAGCACAGGCTTGCGGCCGAACCGGTCCGCACAGGGTCCGGCGACCAGCGCGCCGAGTGCAAGGCCAACCAGCGAAGCGCTCAGCAAATTGCCCAGTACCAGCTTCGAAACGCCCCACTCCGTGGTCAACGATGGCGCCACATAGCCGATCGCGGCCGTGTCGAAGCCATCCGCGGCCACCACCAGAAAGCAAACGATGAGGAGCATCCATTGATAGGGCGAGAATCTCTGGTTGTCGATGAATGCCTGGACATCCACGGTCCCCGGCGAGCTGGATTGCTGTGGTTTCATGCGCTTTGTCTCCGTTATCTGAGCACGTGGCTCCATGTCATTGATGGTGTTCTCTGCTCGTGAGCCTTTCGCGCCGCCCCGCATTCCCCTCCCTCCTTTCAAGGCAGCGCTTATGAAATGATGGTCGTCATATCAAATGACGAACGGCCGCAGTGGCCGTGACGCTCCCATGCCGCTCCCAGTCAGCCGTTTGCAACACCCGCCTATGTATCCAGCGTCTACATGCTAGTCAGGCGAACCGGCATGGTCAAGGAGGAACACGCTGTTGCTGCCTTGGTGCTATCCCTAGTGAATCGCGTGGCGCGCGTCCATTGGCCCCCACATGTAACGACGCGGCCAACAACCTGCGGCACGCACCCGATGCAATGATGATCGTAATGTTATATATTGCAGAGACACACTCGCCCTACTCTTCCTGTCACCTGATCATGCGCTACTCGCTCGACCAAAAGGCTGAAACCCACAAGCACATCGTCAAGGCTGCCTCGACGCAGTTCCGCAAGCACGGTGTCAACGGCATCGGCGTAGCCCAGCTGATGAAGAGCGCCGGCCTGACCCATGGAGGGTTTTACGCGCACTTCGAGTCCAAGGACGCCCTGGTTGCCGAGGCCATCGACGCAGCCTTCGACCAGACCATGGAACTCCTCCAAGAGGCGACGTCGGTGGCATCACCCAGGCAGCGCAGGCAAGCCGTGGTGCAGGCGTATGTGAACAAAAGGCACCGCGACCATCCCGGATCAGGTTGCGCCATCGCGGCGCTCGGTGCCGATGTGTCGCGCCTGGACACCAAGACGCGGCGGCGTTTCGAGGCGCGCGTCACATCGCTCATCGAAGCCATTGCCGGGGGCGATGATGAGACAGCACGCAAGGACGCCATTGTCACGCTGGCGGCAATGGTCGGCGGCATGGTGCTGGCGCGCTCCGTGCGCTCGGAAGCGCTATCCACCGAGATTCTGGACGCACTCCAGACCTCCCTGTAGTGCGGCCGCCCTTGCACCAGCGCCGGAGCCGATATGAGCCAATCCCGCTTCCTCAAGATGCCATGCCCGGTTGCACATGCCTCGGCGTTGTTGGGCGAGCGCTGGGTCATCCTGATCCTGCGTGAAGCGTATTACGGCGCGACGCGGTTCGAGGAGTTCGAGCGCCGGCTCGGCATTGCTTCCAACATCCTGAGCGCCAGGCTTCAGGCAATGACAGAGCATGGTCTGCTGATACGCGGGCCGATCGAGGGCAGCACACGCTGCGCCTACGTCCTGAGCGACAGCGCACGCGATTTCCTGCCGACCTACCTGAGCCTCAAGGCGTGGGCGGAGCGATGGGTGGCGGAGCCGAAGCGGCGCGCCAAGCTTTTCGTGGACAAGCACACGGGAAACGAGATCGTGGCGCCACCATTGACGCGCCCCGATGGATCGCCGATCGCCTTCGAAGACGTCCAGGTCATCGACGCCCAGGTGCGGTAGCTGGTGGGTCACCGGATGGGTTAGCGCTAATATGGAGGCCTGACGACATCTCGACCCGCCATTTCATGACCACCTCCACCACGCGCCCGGCCCGCCAAAGCTATCACCATGGCAACCTGCGGGAAGAAATGATCCGCTGTGGCCGGGAAATCCTGGCCACCAAGGGCGTCCATGGACTGACCCTACGCTCCGCGGCAAAGCTGGCCGGGGTTTCGCATGGCGCGCCGCGCAATCAGTTCGCCGACAAGGAGGGCCTGCTTGCCGCAATCGCCGCCGAAGGATTCCGTGAACTGGTCGCCGTGCGGCGGGCCCGGCTCTCGCCGGAGATGTCCGCCGAGGCGCGGCTGCTCACGATCATGGACGGCTACATCGAGTTCGCCGTCAAGCATCCCGCGCTCTTCTACCTGATGTTCGGGCCGCAGATCGAGGACAAGGAGAGATACCCAGAACTGCTGGAAGCGGGCAGCGCGTCTTACCAGCTCTTGTCGGGTGCAGTCCGGGACTACTTCCAGGAAAACAATCTTGCCGAGCAGTTCGACGACATGATGGTGCGCTGCGCGTGGTCGGCCATGCACGGTGTGAGCATGTTCTTCAGTGCCAAGCCGACCGGACCCAGCCCGCGCCCGCGCGTCGCGCTGGCCCAATGGCGGCAGAGCGTACAGCAATTCGTGTTGACCGGCCTGTTGGCAGCGGGCCAGAAAAAGGCCGCGGCGGCTACCGATGCCGCCGCAAGCAAGCCGAAGGCGAGGTCACGCAGCGCAGCGCAGGCGTAAGCCTCCCCCTCGGTATTTCAGTCTTCGCCGCGCGGCTCCAGCGCATCGACCAGTGCCCGCTTCAGCATCACCCGGCCAAGCTGCAGCCGGTATGCCCCGTCGGCGAAGTTGTCTTCCAGCGGCGTCACGTTGGCGAACGCGGCTTCGACAATGGCATCTACCTTGTCCGGCAAGTCGGCGAAGCTGCCTTCCAGCAAAGCCCCCGCCTCCCATGCGCGGAATGCCGCATCGGCAACACCAGTGATGGCAATCCGTCCCCATGCATAGCCATCTTTGGCAACGCTGATAGCAACGGCCGCCGCAGCCACCGCATAGCCTGACGACGGATGACGGAACTTGCGGTATGCGACCCGGCCCGGAGCCGGCAATGGCACATGGATGCGCGTAAGGACCTCGTCCGGCTCAACGGCCGTGGACATGAAACCGACAAAGAACTCGTGCGCGGGAATGCGCCTGCTGCCTTGCCCGCCTGCCACTTCCATTTGGGCATCCATCGCAAGCGCGACCGCCGGCCAGTCGGCCGACGGATCGGCGTGCACCAGCGCGCCACCAATCGTGCCACGGTTCCTGACTGTCGGGTCGGCAATCACCGTGGCGGCGAGTGGGAACAGCGGGGCCAGCTGCTTCAGTTCCGCGCTCGCCTCCAGTTCGGCGTGGGTGGTGGCGCTGCCGATGGAAACGGAGTCCTCATGGACCACGATCCCGCGAAGTTCAGGCAGGCGGCCGATATCCACCAGCAGTCCAGGTTTCGCCAGCCTGAGCTTCATCATCGGCAGCAAGGTATGGCCCCCGGCCAGGATCTTCGCCTCGGGGTTATGGGCAAGGATGGCAAGCGCCTGCTGCACACTGCTCGCCCTGAGGTATTCGACTTCGTACGGAATCATGTCGCGCTCCGGCTCTCTTGGATGGCTCGCCAGACCTTCGGCGGCGTCAGCGGCATATCGAGATGGGATATGCCAAATGGCTTCAGTGCATCGCATACCGCGGCGACGATGGCGGGCGGCGCACCGACGCAGCCCGCCTCCCCGATGCCTTTGACGCCAAGCGGATTCGACGGCGCCGGAGAGACATGGAAGCCGGTGCGCATGCGCGGGATCTGCTCGATACGCGGAAAGCCGTAGTCAAGCAGCGAGCCGGACAGCAGTTGCCCGGAGTCGTCGTACGTGGCTTCTTCGAACAGGGCCTGGCCGATGCCCTGTGCGATGCCGCCGTGCATCTGGCCGTGGCAAAGCATCGGGTTGATCAGCACGCCCACGTCGTCGACTGCCACATAGTCCAGGATCGTCACCACGCCGGTCTCCACATCCACCTCCACGACCACGGCATGGCAGCCATTCGGCGCTCCCAGGGTGACCGGCTCATAGAAGACGCGCTCATCCAGCCCTGCTTCGAAATCCCGGGGCAGCTGGTGCGCAAGGTATGCCATCCTTGCGACCCGCGAGAACGGGATGACGGTCGGATTTGCTGCGCTTGAGAAATGGCCATCTGCATAGTGCACCTCCTCTTCCGGGATTTCGAGCATGAAGGCGGCGATCCGCCTTGCCCTGGCGAGAATCTTGCCCGCTGCCACATAGGCAGCGCTGCCGCCTACGGGCACGGAGCGTGAATTGAAGGTGCCATGACCCGCCAGCACGCGATCCGTGTCACCCTGCACCACATCGATATCTTCCATCGGCAGTTGCAGGGCTTCCGCAACGATCTGCGCGAAGCTGGTGGCATGGCCGTGGCCTTGCGGCATCGAGCCGCTGAACAGCGTGACCTTGCCGTCGGAATGCACGCGGATATGCGCGCTCTCCCAGCCGCCGCGGTTGAAGCCGACCTTTTCCAGCATCGGCGAAATGCCCATGCCGACCAGCTCGAGATAGCAGGTCACGCCGATGCCGATGTACTTGCCCTGCGCGCGCAGCGCCACCTGCTCCTCACACCAGCGCCGGTAGCCGATCAGCTCGGTCGCCTTGTTCAGGCAGGCTTCGTAGTCGCCGGAGTCCCATTTGCCGCGCGCACCGTCATGCGGCAAATAGGGAAACTGATCGGGCTGCACCAGGTTGCGGCGCCGCAGCTCGACCGGATCCATGTCCAGCTCCCCCGCTACAGCGTCCATCAGCCGCTCGATAATGTATGCGGCTTCTGGCCGTCCGGCGCCGCGATAGGCATCGACCGGCGTGGTATTGGTTGTCACCAGATTCACTTCCGCGTCGACCGACGTTATCTGGTAGTTGCCCGTGATGTAGTTGACCGTATTGACGGTAGGGATCCCCGTCGCCATGTTCGACAGGTAGGCGCCGAGGTTGGCGAAGGACCGCAAGCGGATCCCCAGCACTTTGCCGTCGCTGGTGACGGGCGCCTCCACATACTCGGTATGCGCGCGGCCATGGGTGGTCGCGACGAAGTTTTCGCTGCGCGTCTCCGTCCAGCTCACCGGAAGTCCAAAATGCCTGGAGGCGAACGCCACCAGCACCTCTTCCGCATAGAAGTGCATCTTTGCGCCGAATCCGCCACCGATATCGGGCGCCACGATCCGGACCCGGTGCTCGGGCCAGCGCAGGGTCTCCGCCAGCCAGCGTCTCGACATATGCGGAACCTGGGTCGGGACGATAAACGTCAGGCGCTCGTCGACCGGGTCGAAGCTCGCGCACAAGGCGCGCGGTTCGAGCGGGCTCGGAATCAGGCGCTGGTTGACCAGGCGGATCGAGACGACGCGGTCGGCCCGTTTCAATGCGTCCTCGTAGCTGCCGCCCTTGAGCCGGAAAACGCCGATGCGATTGCCGGGCACGTTATCGTGAAGCTGCGGCGCGGTGTCTGACAGTGCTGCTTCCGCATCGACGACGGGTGGCAACGCTTCGTAGCCGACTGCGACAAGTTCCGCAGCGTCCGCGGCAATCTCGCGGGTCCGGGCCACCACCATCGCCACGGCTTCCCCTACGTACCGCACCCGCTCGGCCGCAAGCGGAGGATGCGGCGGCACCTTCGAATTGCCCACTACCCAGTTCGGCCGGATGTCGCCAACCTTGCCCTGGATGTCCGCATAGGTCAGGACACCGATCACGCCGGGAAGCGCGCGCGCGGCCGAGGTATCGATCTCGCTGACAATGGCATGGGCATAGGGCGACCTGACGAAAGCCGCGAAGACCATGCCCGGGAACTGGTGGTCATCCGTAAACCTGCCCTGGCCGCTCATCAGCCGCTTGTCCTCACGACGCCTGACCGATTTGCCAATGTACTTCGTTGCACTTCCGTTCAGTGCTTCGCTCATCTCAGGCCTCCCCATGTGTGACGGACGGCGTTCGCTGCAGCCTGGTCGCGGCAAGAAGCACAGCATCGACGATGTTCTGATACCCGGTGCAGCGGCACAGGTTGCCGTGCAGCGCTTCCCTGACATCGCTTTCGGCCGGCTCAGGCTGGTGCACAAGCAGCGCTCGTGCCGCAAGCAGCATCCCCGGCGTACAGAAGCCACACTGCAAGCCATGAAGTTCGTTGAAGGCTTGCTTGAGTACGGCTGTCGTGCAGTCGTGCTCCATGCCTTCAATCGTGTGAAGCTCGCAGCCGTCGGTCTGTGCGGCAAGCACGGTGCACGACTTCACCGTCGTTCCGTCCACCAGCACCGTGCAGGCTCCGCACTGGGAGGTGTCGCAGCCGATGTGAACGCCGGTCAGGCGTTTCTGGTCCCGCAACAAGTGCACCAGCAGCCGCCTTGGCTCGATCTCGGTGGTACCTGTTACGCCATTGATGGTGTTTTCTATTTTCACAGTCGCCTCTGTGTCTCCGTTAGCACCTTCAGCATCGGCACCCGTGGTGCCTATAGTATTACGATCATCATACTAAAGGGGCAAAAAAAATTCCGGTGTCCTTCCCGACCTGCCGCAGCTCATTCAGCGGAAGTTGCCAGCGAACCACCAGGACTTGCCTCCTGGCTTACCAGCTTTTCAAAGCGGGAAAAGAACTCCGCCAGGAACTTGTTCGCCACCGATCCCACCAGACGGGACCCGATCTGTGCGAGCTTTCCTCCCATCTGCGCTGCGGCCACGTAGTGCAGGGAAGTGCCGCCCTCGACGTCTTCCAGACGGATATCGGCGCCCAGCTTGCCGAATCCCGCGACGCCACCGTTTCCGCTGCCTTCGATGTGATAGCCGATGCCCTCCTGGTGGCCGGTGAATCGGGCCGTGCCCTTGAAGCGTGCCTTGATCGGTCCGACGGCCGCAACGATGACTGCGTCATAGTCACCGTCATCCCCCTGCTGGTATTGCTCGCATCCCGGCAAACACCGCTGGAACGTCGCCGGATCGTTCAACCGTTTCCAGACCTCTGCCCTGGAAGCCTTGATTACCTGTGCGCCAGTGAATTCCAATGTTTCCCCCTTTCGGTTTCTGCTACTTCCGTCACAGCGGCCGGCCCGAAACCGCGAACGCCCGCGCCGCTTCGTCACCGCCTGGCTGAACACCAATCTATCCAGCGTCTATATCGTAGGGAGCGCGTCGGCCAGCGTCAAGGAACGGGGAGCCGTTTACGCCTAGTGGTAACCCTAGCAGCGAAGCCCTTTCGCTCATTCGGCCAGCACTGCGATGCCCATGCATGATCAGGCTGGTAAACCCGAAACTGCCCAATGTTTTCTTGACGCGGCCGAGAGCGCAATCCTAGTATGTAGACAGTGGATACACCGAGCACCACAGAACGACTAACGGAATAAGGCAGGGCAGGCATCCAGCCCTTTCAGCTCTGCTCACCTTCGTTCCAGTCCCGGACGCTCGCCTAATGTATCCACTGTCTATATTTGATTCTGCCGACTTCGAACGCCGGCCCCATCCACGTCCAAGGAGAACCCATGTCTCGCGCAGTGATCGTTTCATTTGCCCGCACCCCGATCGGCAAAGCCACCCGAGGCGCCTTCAACATGACCCATGGCGCAACCATGGCGGGCCATGCCATTCAGCATGCCGTCCAGCGCGCGGGGATTGACGGCGCGGAAGTCGAGGACATCATCTTCGGCTGCGGCCAGCCCATCGCCGCCACCGGTGGCAACGTCGCCCGGCAAGGCGGCATCCGCGCGGGCCTGCCGGTGTCCGTCAGCGGCACGACGCTGACCCGCTTCTGCGCGTCCGGCTTGCAGGCAGTCGCCTTTGCCGCACAGCGTGTGTTGATCGACAAGGTGCCGGTAATGGTGGCGGGTGGCGTCGAATCGATCAGCCTGTCACAACCGGTCACGCTGAAGGTTGCCCAGCAGGAAGCGTGGCTGGCGAAGAATCGCCCCGATGTTTACCTGCACATGATCGATACCGCCGAAATCCTGGTCGAGCGCTACGGCATGACGCGGCAGCGCTCCGACGAGTTCGCGCTGCGCAGCCAGCAACTCACCGTGGCAGCCCAGAAGGCTGGCCGCTTCGCGGACGAAATCGTTCCGCTGGCATCGGTCAAGTCGGTGAAGGACAAGGTGACCGGCGAGACTTCGACGGCGGAGTTCCTGCTCGAGGCGGACGAAGGTGTCCGTGCCGACACCACGCTGGAAGGACTGAGCGTGCTGCCTGCCGTGAAGGGCGAGGGTTACCAGGTGACGGCCGGCAATTCGAGCCAGTTGTCTGACGGGGCCGCGGCGCTGGTGGTGATGTCCGAACGTGAGGCCGAACGGCGTGGCCTGGAACCGCTGGGCTACTTCGTCAGCCTGGCCACCGCTGGGGTGGAGCCGGACGAAATGGGCATCGGCCCGGTCCGCGCAGTCCCGCGCCTGCTGGAACGCAACGAGCTTTCCATCGATGACATCGACCTGTGGGAACTCAACGAAGCCTTTGCCTGCCAGGCGCTGTATTGCATTGACCAGCTCGGCTTGCCGCTCGAGCGCGTCAACGTCAACGGCGGCGCGATTGCCGTCGGTCACCCGTATGGCATGACGGGCGCGCGCCAGGCCGGCCACATCTTGCTGGAAGGACGCCGCCGCAAGGCCAGGTATGGCGTCGTGACCATGTGTGCCGCCGGCGGCATGGGCGCGGCCGGCCTGTTCGAGTTCATCCACTAAGCATCCAAGAGCGACAACGGAGACACCGATGCCCGACATCACCGAATACGACACCGTGTTTATCGACCGCGACGGTCCCTGCGCCGTCGTCACCATGAACCGGCTGGAAAAGTACAACGCGCTCAACACCGGGCTGCGCACCGACCTTTACGCGGCGCTGTCGTCGCTGATGGCCGACCGGACGGTCCGCGGGATCGTCCTTTGGGGCGGCACCAAGGCCTTCGTGGCCGGCGGCGACATCCCTGAGATGCTGGCGCGCCGCCCGATTGAAGCCTTCGTCCCGACCAGCGGCGCGCCCGACCTGTGGGCGCTGGTCCACCACAGCACCATCCCCGTGATCGCCGCCATTGCCGGGCCTTGCTTTGGCGGTGGCTTGGAGCTCGCGATGGCGTGCGACCTGCGCGTGGCTGCGGACAACGCCCTGCTGGGGCAGACCGAAACCAACGTCGGCCTGATACCGGGACGCGGGGGTACCCAGCGGCTGACCCGGCTGGTTGGCGCGACGCGCGCCAAGGAAATGATCTTTACCGGCGAAATCATCAAGCCGGACGAGGCTTACCGCATCGGCCTTGTCAACAAGGTGGTGCCTGCGGGCGAATTGCTGGCAGAGGCGAAGGCCTACGTGCACCGTATTGCCGAGAAGTCTCCGCACTCGATCGCGATGGCCAAGCTGATGATCAACAACGGCCAGGATGCCACGCTCGATACGGCGCTGATGCTGGAACAGCTGGCCTTTGCCACGCTCTTCAGCACGGAAGACATGCACGAAGGCGGCGCAGCGTTCCTCGACAAGCGCCGTCCGGTCTACCGGGGAGTCTGATCATGACCCAGCTCAACACACGTGTGCAGGCTGCGGCCACCCTCGCGCAAGCAGACCCCTACCGCCCCCGGCTGACAGTGACCGCGCTTGCCGATATCCGGCGCTTCGAGCAGACGCCGCTTTCCGACCGGAGCCTGCCCGACAGCACTTACGAGCTGCTGCGCCTGGCGCGCGACCGTGCGCCCGAGGCGCCCGCCCTGCATTACTTCAGCTCCGGAGACGAGCTGGCCAGGTCGGTCACCATCACCCATGCGCAGATGTTCGGGCGCATCACCCAGACCGCCAATCTGCTGCACTCGCTGGGCCTGGGCCCGGATGACGTCATTGGGGTGCTGATGCCCGTGACGCCTGAGTCGCAGTACGCGATCTGGGGCAGCGAGGCGACCGGCATCGCCTGCCCGGTCAACTGGATGCTGGAGCCCGAGATTATCGCGGCGCTGCTGCGCAATGCCGGGGCCAAGGCGGTGATCGCCTATGGCCCGGACCCGGATATCGAAGCCTGGAACAAGGCCATGCTGGTGCGGCGTGAGCTGCCTGACGTGAAGCACTGGATCAAGGCCGGCGGCGGCAAGGCAAGCGAGGAAGGGATCTTCGACCTCGACGCCAGTGTTGACCGTTTCGATGACGGGGCGCTTGACAGCAGACGGGTGTTCTCGCCGCAGGATACGGCTTCGATGTTCCATACCGGGGGCACCACCGGCACGCCCAAGCTTGCGCTGCACACGCATGGCAATGAAGTGGCGATGGCATGGGTCAGCGCCATGCAGATCGACGTGCAGCCTGAGGACGTGCGCGTCTGCGGGGTGCCGATGTTCCACGTGACAGGGGTGCTGACCAATTGCCTGATGCCGCTGGCCCGCGGCGCATCGGTGGTGCTGCTGACGTCCAGCGGCTGGCGTGATCCCTCGGTGATACGCAATCTCTGGCAGATCGTCGATCACTTCGGGGTCACCGCGCTGGGCATGGTCCCCAGCGTGGTCAACATGGCGCTGAACATCCCGATCGGCGACGCCGACATCAGCTCCCTCAAGGCGGCCAGTTGCGGTACGGCGCCGCTGTCGGTGGCCGTGGCCGAGGCGTTCGAGCAGAAGACCGGCGCGATGATCTTCGAGGGATACGGGCTGACTGAAGGCACCGCGCTCAGTGCAACCAACCCGCGCTATGGCCAGCGGCGCATCGGCTCGATTGGCCTGCCCATGGCCTACCAGCAGATGAAGGTCGTCAAGGTCGCGGCCGGACACATCCAGCGCGACTGCGAGCCGGGCGAACCTGGCATCGTGGTGGTGCGAGGTCCCAACGTCTTCTCCGGCTACCTGAATCCCGAGCAGAACAAGAGCATCTGGTTCGAAGGCGGCTGGTTCAATACGGGCGACCTGGGCTATGTGGACGAGGATGGCTACTTCTGGCTGACCGGCCGGGCCAAGGACCTGATCATCCGCGGCGGCAACAATATCGATCCGCGCATGATCGAAGAGGCGCTGTATCGGCACCCCGAGGTATTCGATGCCGCCGCGGTCGGCCTGCCTGACGCGCATGCCGGGGAACTGCCGGTCGCGTACATCGCGCTCAAGCCGGGCAGCACCTTCCCGCTCGGCCGCATCAAGCACTACGCCTATGAGGTGATCCCGGAACGCGCCGCCGTGCCCAAGCAGTTCTACCTGGTCGACGCCATCCCCAAGACTGCCGTCGGCAAGATCCAGAAGAACACGCTGCGCAGCGACGCAGTACTGCGGGCGCAGCGGCAGATGCTTGCCGAGGTCAACACGGATACGCCGGTGCCCCTGGTTGATATCCGCATCGAAGACCGGGGCGACCAGGGCATCCTGTCCACGCTGGTGCTGCCCGCCACGCTGAGCAACGAAGATCGGGAGATCGCGGTGGCAACCATCGGCAAGGCGTTCTCGACGCTGACCATCAAATACGCGGTGGCCTACGAATAGTCCGTTCACCGAAGCAGGGCCTCGCCAGAGGCAGTGCAGGCCGGCAGCGCCTCACCCCGACGTATCCGTCACCACGGGTATGAGCTGCCGGCTTGCAGAACCAATAATGGAGACAACCATGACTATCCAGCTTTCGCGCCGGCGCCTGCTGCAGGCGGCGTGCGCCGCACCGGCAATGCTTGTGCCGTCCTTGCTGCGGGCTGAAGCAGCCTATCCGGGCAAGCCGATCGTCGTCAAGGTCGCATTTCCCGCTGGAGGCCCGGCGGACGAATCGATCCGCGCGGCAGCCGTCGTGATGAAAAGGAGCCTGGGGCAGAATGTTCTTGCCGACAACCTTCCCGGCGCAAGCGGATCGATCTGCGCCATGAACGTGCTGCGCGGCGCCAACGATGGCTACACCTTGCTGGGCACGACCGGCATCGACTTCCTGGTCGCGCCACTTACCATCGCATCGGCGAAGTATTCGCCGGACAAGTTCAGGCTGGCAGGCTTCAGCGGGATTTCGGACTTCATCCTGGTGTCGAATCCCTCGTTGTCGTTCAAGAACGTCGACGAGGTCATTGCCTACGCGAAGAACCCGAAGAACCGCCCGCTGTCGCTGGCGCATTGGGGCCCCGGCTCGGGACCCCACCTGGTCGGGGCCGACTTCCAGGCCCGCACCGGCGTACGCTTCCTGGAAGTCCCCTACAAGGGCGCGGCGCCGGTCACCAGCGACATTGCCGGTGCACAGGTAGACCTGACTTTCATTCCCATGGGAGGTCCGACTTACGGGATGATCAAGGCCGGCCGCTTCCGGCCGATCGGTGTCGCCAGCAAGGCCCGGCATCCGTCGTTGCCCGATGTGCCGGCGCTGTCGGAATACAAGGACCTGGCCGACTTCGAGTACAGCCAGTGGGCGGGCGTGCTGGCTCCGCCGAATACACCGGATGCCGTGACGGCACGGGTGGTGGAGGCCATGAATGCGTGGGTGGGCAGCCCGGAAAACCGTACCCGGCGCGCCGTCAATCTCCAGCGCGCGATCGAGCCGATGACAATGGCCCAGGCGCAAGCCTTCCTGAGCAACGAACACACCAAGCTGACCCGCATTGCCAAGAGCCTCAAGCTGGCCGGGCAATAAGGCCCGATGGCACTGCGGTCAGCCTGTGCCGCGGCTATGCCGGATCGCCGCGGCGCAGTCTGGCGAAATCCGCAGGACGTTTCCCCAGGAAGGCGGCAATGCCTTCCGCGGCTTCGGCGCTGCCCTGGGCCACGGCCATCGCGCCCCGTTCAGCCTCGAGTTGCTCATCGAGCGAGCGCTCGTGCGCATGGCGGCACAGCGCCTTGATTGAACCCAGTGCCTGCTGGGGGCCCTGGGCAAGCCGCGCCGCCAGCGCGATCGCCGCTGCGCTGGCCCGTCCCGCCTCAACCAGTTGATTGACGACGCCGAAGTGCTGCAGTTGCTCTGCCGTGATGCGGTCGCCAGTCAACGCCAGCTGCGTCAGCACCTGCCGCGACAGGCTCTGCGCCAGCAGGCCGGTGATGCCGCCATCCGGTGTCAGCCCCACCTTCACATAGGCGATCGAGAAAGCTGCGCCGGCGGAAGCCACCAGCAAATCGCAGGCCAGTGCCAGCGAGAAGCCCGCACCTGCCGCACCGCCTTCGATCGCTGCGACGATCGGCTTGGGAAAGTCGCGCAGCTTGCACACCACGTCGTGCAGATGCCCCAGCCGCTCGATGCGCTCCTCGTAGGTCAGCTCGCGCCGCTTGCTGATCAATTCCAGGTCGCCGCCCGCACAGAAGTAATCGCCGGCCCCGGTCAGCACAATCGCGCCAACCGCCGGATCCGCTGCGGCGTTGGCCAGCGCGGCGCGGATATTGTCGTAGAGATCCGCCGCGATGGCGTTGCGTTTGCCCGGATTGTTGATGGCAAGGACCAGCACGCTGCCTTCCGTGCGCTGCAACAGGGAGGAAAAGGTAGTCATGTCGTGATTCGTGATTTTGATGAATGAGCGAAGACTGCTCAGCCAGCAGTCTGGTGCGCAGCGCGCTGGCGCTCATAGACCTGCAGGTGGCAATATGCCGCACGGCTCAGTGGAAGCTCATGCCCGTACCCGGCCGCGCGCTTGATGAGGTCGCCGACGATGGCGTCGGCTTCTATGCGTGGGGCGCCCTGCGCAATATCCCGCATCATCGAGGCAGCCCAGGTCGATGCTTCGTCCAGCAGTCGGGCGTGCATGGCAGCGGCAACGGGTTCGGGGATGGAATGGCCGTACAGTTGCGCCACCGTGCGGCACTCCGCAATCGCGTCAAGCATCAGGCGGCGGCCATCCTGTGTCTTCATGATGTCCGCCACGGTCCCGCGCATCAGGCATGTCATCACTGCGCCGGCGGCAATCATGGCCCACTTGTTCCACAGCTCCTGCCCGATGGCGCCCGACAGCTCGCGCGTACCCGCCGACCTGGACACCAGCGCATGGAAATCCGCGGCCAATGCCGACGCCTGCGCGGCGCGGGGGCCGACTACCAGCCGGTCCATGCGGCCGGCGTGCACGACGGTTCCGTCCGCCGCCAGCGTGGTCGCGATGTATGCGACTCCACCCAGCACGCGTTGCCTGCCAAAGCACTGGTCGAGCCGGTCATAGGCGTCAAGGCCGTTGAGCAGGGGCAATACCGCAGTGTCCCGGCCAACGGCCGGGCTGATGGCCCGGATCGCGTCGGCAAGGTCGTAGGCCTTGCATGCCAGCAGGACCAGGTCGAACTGCGCGCCGACCTGGCCGGCCAGGACCATCTTTACCGGGCGATGGAAGTCGCCAAGCTCGCTGCGCACGGCCAGGCCAACCCGTTCCAGTGCCCGCGCGCGGCCGGGCCGCAACATGAAGGTGACATCTGCGCCCGCCTCGATCAGGCGCGCGCCATAGTAGCCGCCCATGGCCCCGGCGCCGAGTACAAGAATCTTCATGATGCCTCTGCCTGCGCGGCGGCTGCGGGGCGTCGCTGGACGATCAGGTTGGCGGTGAAAACCTGCACTGGCTCGTCGGCCTGGTTGAAGGTCGTGGTACGCACCTTCACGATGCCCTGGTCAGGGCGCGATTTCGAAATCCGCACTTCCAGTATCTCGCTCTCGATATGCAGCTCATCGCCGGGGCGCACCGGTTTTGGCCAGCGCAGTTCCTCGAAGCCCGCGCCGAGGATGCCGCCTGCGGGCCGGAATTCGCCGTCGACCAGCAGGCGCATCGTCAGCGCGGCGGTATGCCAACCGCTCGCAGCCAGTCCACGAAATAGCGTGTCGCGGGCGGCGGCTTCATCGAGATGGAAAGGCTGCGGGTCGAACTCGGCGGCAAAGGTCTTGATCCTTTCAGGCTCGACGGTCAGCCGCCCCGAACCGTATTTCTGGCCCGCCGCGAGGTCCTCAATGTATTGAATGTTCATTTTCTCCTCCAGATGGTTTGTGCTGACCTCTGCGATCAATGCACGCCCGTTACGAGAACAGACGGATCAGGCCAGCGCCTCGAGCGCCAGGGCAATCCCTTGTCCGCCGCCGATGCAGAGCGTGACGATGCCGCGCCGTATGCCGTCGGCCCGCATGGCATGCAGCAGGCGCGTCGTCAGCACCGCGCCGGTCGCACCGATCGGATGGCCGTGGGCAATGGCACCACCGTCGACGTTGATGATGTCGTGCGGCAATCCGAGCTCGGCCGCGACAGCCAGCGGCACCGCGGCAAATGCTTCATTGATCTCGATGCGTTCAATGTCGCCCAGCTCCCAGCCGGCGCGTTGCAGCGCCTGCCGCACCGCCGGGACCGGGCCCAGCCCGAACATGCCGGGCTCCACGGCCCCGACACCATAAGCGACCAATCGTCCCTTCGGCTCCAGCCCCCTGGCTTCAGCCAGCGAACGTTCGGCAACGATCATGGCCGCTGCGCCGCTGTTGAGTCCGGGCGCATTGCCGGCGGTAATGGTGCCGTCCGGGCGAAACGCCGGCTTGAGCCGGCCGAGCGTAGCGAAGCTGGTATCGGGGCGGTTGGCTTCGTCCACTTCGAACATGACCGTGCCGCCCTTCCCATTGATGGCCACCCCGGCAATCTGGCCGGTGAATCGCCCGTTCGCCTGCGCCAGCGCGAAATTCCGCTGCGAACGCTCGGCCCAGCGGTCCTGGGCCTCGCGGGTCAGCGCGTAGCGGGCGACAAGGTCCTCGGTATGCCATCCGGAGTGCTCGCCGGAGAAGGCGTCGAACAGCCCGTCGTGCAGCATGCTGTCGTACAGGACGGAATCGCCCATGCGCTGCCCCCAGCGGCCGGACGGCATCAGGTATGGCGCGCGATCCATGTTCTCCATGCCGCCGGCGACAGCGATGTCGACATAACCGAGCCGCACCTCGTCCGCTGCCGTGGCGATCGCCTGCGCTCCCGAGCCGCAGACGCGGTTGACGGTCATCGCCGGAACCGAAACCGGCAGCCCTGCCCCGATGGCAGCCTGACGGGCCGGGTTCATGCGGTTGCCGGCCTGGATCACGTTGCCGAACACCACGCTGCCGACCTCGCCTGGATCGATTCCCGCCCGTGCCACGGTTGCCCTGATCGCTGCGGCGCCGAGATCAGCCGCCGGAACTCCCTTCAATGAGCCGTTGTAAGCGCCAATGGCGGTCCGCACCGGCTGGCACAGCACGACATCTCTTGCATTCATCGAATTCTCCTTGCCGAACACCCAGTATCCATCGGTCGCACGCACTTCAGTTGAGGCGCCATGCGGAATACGCCCGGTGGCCGGGTCTTGAAGGTTGCAATAGGAATTGGCTGCGCGGGAAATCCGGCTCAGGCTTCTGCCGAGCGGGACAGCCGCTGGCGCACGCGGTCGCTGGCGGCGGGGCCGGGCGCAAGGTGATAGTCGGCATCGGTGACCGGGCGCCCGTTGGCGGCGTCGACCAGCACAGTCTCCACGCGCACGCCGGTGCGCCGGTTCGTCAACTGCACGCTTTCGCCTTCGGGCGCGAGATGCTTGTTGCCCCAAGCCAGCATCGCCAGCAGCACCTGGCGGAAATCGCGCCCGCGCTCGGTCAGGATGTACTCGGAGCGGGGCGGGCGGTCGCAATACTGGCGACGCTCAAGCATGCCTTCTTCGACCAGCGAGTTCAGGCGGCGCGTGAGCATATTGGGCGCGATATCCAGGTTTTGCTGGAACTCGTCGAACCGGGTCACGCCGTAAAAGGCTTCACGCAGGATCAACACGCTCCAGCTGTCGGCAACGCGGGCCGCGGTGCGTGCGATCGGACATGGCGTTTCACCAAGTGGCTTCCTCTGCATGACCGGCTTCCATGAAAGACCTACTTGCTATCGATTTGAAAGTTAGTCTAGAGTAGTCACTATCATCATGCAAGTTCGTTTTTTGATTGTGCTGTCTTCCTTGCCCTCGATGCGCCGCTGCCCGGGCGCCGATTCCGCACATTGCCCGGTCCCAACGGGTTTACTTCGCACGCGAACCATCTATATACTTCGCATGCGAACTTAATCGCGATACCTGCACGGCAGGCGTGCAACCCTCACCTGGAGACCGACCAATGACCCCGGAAATCCGCATAGACCTCACCGGCGGCGTGCTGACCATCACGCTTGCCCGGCCGGACAAGATGAACGCCTTGACGAACGAGATGTACGGCGCGCTTGCCGACACTATCGAGCAGGCACAGCAGGACCGGGCTGTCCGGGTATTGTTGTTGCAGGGGGACGGGAACACCTTTACCGCCGGCAATGATCTCGGCGAATTTGCGGCAATCGCATCGGGAAATGGCCCCGGCGAACGTCACGTGCATCGGTTCCTGCGCGCCCTTGCCAATTCGACCGTACCGATCGTCGCCGCGGTCAATGGCAAGGCCGTCGGCGTCGGGACCACCATGCTGCTGCACTGTGATTACGTCGTGCTCGGCCAGGACGCGCAGCTGATCACGCCTTTCGTCAATCTCGCCCTGGTTCCCGAAGCGGCGTCGAGTTACCTGCTCCCGCTGCGGATCGGCCACGTCAGGGCCTTCGAGATGTTCGCGCTGGGCGAGCCGCTTGACGCGCAGACCGCCGTGGCATGGGGCATCGCGAACAAGGTTTGCGCCAATGACCAGCTGCGCACGGACGCGCGCCGGATGGCCGAGAAGATTGCCGCGAGGCCGGCCGGCTCCCTGAGCGCAATGAAACAGCTCATGCGCGATGCGGAAAAACTGGTTTCGCAGATGAACAGCGAAAGCGCCAGGTTCGAGGAGCGGCTGGCCAGTGCGGAAGCCCGGGAGGCATTCACCGCCTTCGCCGAAAAACGCAAACCAGACTTCACCAGGGTTGCCGGGCAGTAAGTCGACTGTCTCGCTTTCCGGCCGCTGCCAGGCTAAACCTCGCCCTCGTCGGCGGCCGGAAACTTTGTCTGCAGGCTGGTCAGCCAGCGCGCCACCACGTCGATCTCGGCCGCGGTGAAACCTTCAGTCAGCCTGGTATTCAATACCTTCATGCTCGCCTTGGAACGCTGGCGCGCCAGGCGCCCCGCCTCCGTCAGCCACAGGCGCGAGGCACGGCCATCGTTCTCGTCCGGCCGGCGCTCGATCAGGCCGGCCCTTTCGGTCCGGTCGGCCAGGCCGCTCATCCCAGGCGCGCCCAGGTCCAGCGCCGCGGCAGCCTCGCTCGTCAGCGCGCCATCGTTGCTGCCCAGAAAGAAAAGCAGCCCGGCCTGGGCTGATGTCACGCCACCCGCCGCAGTGCGCGCTTGTGACCACCGGTGCAGGCGCCGCTGGCCCACATTCAATAAGTAGACGAGGCGATGTTCCATGTCTGGGGCGCCACAAGGGATAAGATTTGATTCGCATGCGAATCTTATCACGCACCCGGTGTCCCGAATAGCGTGGACCGGGGGCAGTCGCAGTTCTCGATGCTGTCGGAACTGGTCTGCCAGCGCCAGTGCAAGGTCGCCTCTTCCCCGGCTTTCTGATGCGCTCCCGCAGCGCTTTCCCGCGGTTCGCGTCGAAGACGAGCGCATCTTGGACAAGTCCGATTCGGTTCATGTTGTCCTGAAACGAGGGAAGTTCGTCATTCGGGACATAGGCCAGGACCCTATCCTGAAACTGTCACCTCGGTGCAGCGATCCAGGGTCGGCGTGCTGAGCGGCTACCCATCCGAGCCCGATCAACTGCTGGCACGGCTGATTCGCGCTCACGGCAACACCACCGAGTACGCGCCGTTCCTTGCGGTGCTCTTCTTGTACCTCGGAACTCAGCATCCGCCTGGCTGGGCGATCTGGTGCATGGCAGGTGCAACTGCCTGCCGCGTGCTGCTGGTGGTTGCACTGCTTGCCTGGCCCTCCATGTCCAAACCGAATCCGGCGCGCGCCATTGGTGCCTTGGGAACGTACGCCTTCGGGACAGCCCTTTGCGTTGCCGCCCTCGCCGTCTGAGCCGGGCTGCCGATGCCGGCAGAGCGGCCACTGTCCAATCCCATTAGTACCTAACCCTGAAGGGGAATCGCATGAGGACATTGAAAACGTTCATCAAGACTGCAGCGCTCGTTGCCGCTGTCAGCAGCATTGCAGCCGCTGCGGGCACGGCCGCAGCCGCACCGGCTGGGGACAGCCGCACTACCACGGTGGTGTTCGTGCACGGCGCCTTTGCCGACGGATCGTTGACCAAGGACGAGATGCTCGACGACATCACGCTCTACTGGCTCACCAACAGCGCCACTTCGTCAGCGCAGCTTTACTGGGAGAACAACACCAACAACTTCAACGTTGCGGAGCAGATGACCGCGCAGATCAAGGTCCCTGTAGGCGTGACGGTATTTCCCGGCGAGCTCTATCAAGCCCCGCGCACCTGGGCCGAGCGCGCCTACCCCCGGCTGACCTACTTCAACAAGGTCGACAAGGGAGGACACTTCGCGGCATGGGAAGAGCCGCAGCTGTTCGCTCAGGAGTTGCGCGCAGCGTTCAAATCGCTGCGCTGAGCGCGGCCGGCGAGCGGCGGCGGGCGCTGAGGCATGGCAATGCCTTCAGCGCCCGAGCCGCCCGAGTTTCGTGCCCGCTTCTCCGCGCGCATGGTCCGGGGCATGCCCGACCATGCGCACCGATGGCCTGCGCCGCCCAGCTCCGATGCCAGCGCCGACAGCGTCATGGCAGCCAGCATCAGCAATCTGCGCATTGCGCCCCGCATGCGTCAGCGCCTGTCGACATCGAGCACCGCCTGCGCAAACGCCGTGGGCGCTTCCTGCGGCGGGTTGTGGCCGATCCCGCCCGTCAGTTCCCGGTGCTCGTAGCGGCCCGTGAACTTGCTGGCATAGGCGCTGGGCTCGGGGTGCGGCGCGCCGTTGGCATCCCCTTCGATGGTGATGGTGGGCACGCCGATGGCGGGTGCCGTGGCGAGCCGCTTCTCGATGTCGTCGAACCTGGCTTCGCCGGTGGCCAGGCCCTGCCGCCAGCGGTAGTTGTGGATGGTGATTTCGACGTGGTCGGGATTGTCGAAGGCGGCGGCGCTGCGGTTGAACGTCGCATCATCGAACTTCCATTGCGGCGATGCCAGTTTCCAGATCAGCCTGGCGAACTGGTGCGTGTACTTCTGGTAGCCGGCGCGGCCCCGATCGGTGGAGAAATAGAACTGGTACCACCACTGGAGCTCGGCCTCAGGCGGTAGCGGCTGCTTGCCGGCTGCCTGGCTGCCGATCAGGTAGCCGCTGACCGAGACCAGCCCCCTGCAGCGGTCCGGCCAGATCGCCGCCATGATGTCGGCGGTGCGCGCGCCCCAGTCAAAACCGGCCACGACGGCGTTGCGGATATTCAGCGCGTCCATCAGCGCGATCATGTCGGCGGCTATCGCTACGGGTTGGCCGTTGCGCATGGTGTCGGCAGACAGGAAGGACGTCGAGCCAAAACCACGCAGGTGGGGAATGATCACCCGATAGCCGCGGGCCGCCAGCAGCGGTGCCACGTCGGCAAAGCTGTGGATGTCGTAGGGCCAGCCGTGCAGCAGCAGCGCGACGGGCCCTGTGGCGGGGCCGGCCTCGGCGTAGCCGATATTAAGCACGCCGGCGTTGACGTGCTTGACCGGCGCGAAGCTGGCATGGGTGCCCGGCGTGGTCAAGGGCAGCGGCGCCGCCTTCGACACACCGGTTTGCGCGCGCGCGGCCTGCGGCAGCCCGAACGGCACGGTGGCCAGCGTCGCTGCCGCTGCACCCAGAAAGCCTCGGCGAGGCAAATCGACTGTCTTCGACATTTTCTTCTCCGGTTTGCGTGATCAATGTGAGCACGAGTCTAGGAGGCCATGGCAAGCGGCATGTGTCGGATTTCAGGGGATTTGTATCGCTGTGTATTTATCCGCGATTGCGAGATACGAGGATACAAAGCGGCCCGGCTGAAGGACTGGCACGCCAGTCAGTCGGACGACTCTCCCGGCAGCACGCCTCGGGGCATTGGCCTGCTACCCGTATCTGGAAGATTGCAATAAGCATTGGCTGCACGAGCGCACGCTACACCGGTGTCGCGCGGGCGCTCACCCGCATACGCCACCGTGGCACTCCCCGCGATCAGCGCGACAGACAGGAACCGCTTGAACAGATTGATTTGCATGGTCTTGCCCTCATCAATGCGCATCTGCCGACGGGCCCTTCGGCGCCCCAACCTTGCGCATCAGCGGCACCATGGCGGTGGCGATCGCGAAGCAGACCAGGATCAGCAGGAAGATGTCGCCAAAGGTCTGGGTCTGCGCCTCGCGCCAGGCCAGCCCCCACAGTTGCCTGAGCGCCGCGGTCTGCGCATCGAGCGCATCGTGCCCGACCGCGACGAACTGGTCGCTGATCCCTTGCAACAGGCTGCCCATGGCTTCATTGCCGATGTTCAGGTGCTCTGCCTCGCGCAGGAAGTGCATGTTGCCGCGGTTGTTGAGCGCGGTCGCGCAGGCCGCGATGCCGATGGCCCCGCCCAGGTTGCGCATCAGGTTGAACAGCCCGGACGCAAGCTTGAGCCGCTCCGGCGGCAGGCTGCCCAGGGTCAGCGTCACCGTGGGCGCCACCGCGAACTGCTGGGCCATGCCGCGCAGCGCCTGCGGCAGCAGCAATTGCGCCGCGCCCCAGTCGTGCGTGATGGGCGCGAAGTACCACATCGACACCGCGAACAGCCCCAGGCCGATCATCATCAGCCAGCGCAGGTCGACCCGGTTGGCCAGGAAGGCATAGAGCGGGATCGACGCCATCTGGAACACGCCCGTCGAAAACACCGCCAGCCCGATATCCAGCGCGCTGAAGCCGCGCACGCGCCCCAGGAACAGCGGCGTCAGGTAGATGGTGGCAAAGATGCCGATGCCGGTGACAAAGGAGAAGAAGCAGCCAAGCGCGAAGTTGCGGTCCTTGAGCGCGCGCAGGTCCACCAGCGGGTTGGCATAGGTCAGCGTGCGCCAGATGAACGCCACGCCCGACAAGCCGGAGATCCAGGCGGTGGCCAGGATCACGTCGTCGCCGAACCAGTCCCAGCGCGGCCCTTCCTCCAGCGTGTATTCGAGGCAACCCAGGAACAGCGCCATCAGCACCATGCCCAGGTAATCGGCACCGCGCACCAGCGACCAGTTGGGCCGGTCGACCTTGACCAGCAGCGGCACGGCGATGGTGACGAAGATGCCCGGCACCAGGTTGATGAAGAACAGCCAGTGCCAGGAATAGTGATCGGTGATCCAGCCGCCGATGGTGGGCCCCAGCGTCGGCGCCAGCGAGGCCAGCCCGCCCACCGTGGCGGCGGCGATGACGCGCTGGGGGCCGACGAAGAAGGCAAAGGCCGTGGTGAACACCATCGGGATCATCGAGCCGCCCAGGAAACCCTGCAGCGCCCGGAACACGATCATGCTGTTGATGTCCCACGCCACCCCGCACAGCAGGCTGGCCACCGTGAAGCCCGCCGCGGAGGCGGCGAACAGCCAGCGCGTCGACATCACGCGCGACAGCCAGCCGGACAAGGGAATGACGATGATCTCGGCGATCAGGTAGCTGGTCTGCACCCAGACGGTTTCATCGGCGCCGGCCGAGAGCGCGCCGCCGATATCGCGCAACGAGGCGGATACGATCTGGATATCCAGCAAGGCGATGAACATGCCCACGCACATCGTGCTGAAGGCGAACACCTTGGCGGCGGTGGACATCTCGTCCGGCATCGCCGCCACGGCGGACGCAGCGGTGGTCTGGGTGGCCGTGGTCATCACTGCACCTGCTTGCCTGGCTGCGTGTTGACCTGGGCGATCACCGACAGGCCCGGGCGCAGGACGCCAAGCCGGGCGTCCTGCTCGTCCAGGCGGATCCGCACCGGCACGCGCTGGACGATCTTGGTGAAGTTGCCGGTGGCATTCTCCGGCGGCAGCACGCTGAACTGCGCACCGGTGGCGGGCGCCAGGCTGACCACGTGGCCATGGAAGACCCGCCCCGGCACAACATCGGCTTCAATCTCGACCGGCATGCCCGGGCGCATGCGCGCCAGTTGCCCTTCCTTGAAGTTGGCGTCGACCCACAGCCCGCTGGCCGGCACGATGGACAGCAGCTGGCTGCCGGCACCGGCAAAGGCGCCGACACGCGCGCGCCGGTTGCCCACGGTGCCGTCCACGGGCGCGCGCAGTTCCGTATAGCCAAGGTTCAGCTTGGCGATGTCGCGCTCGGCAATCGCCTGCGCCAATGACGCCTGCGCCTGCTGCTTCTGCGTGCCGATCACGTCCAGCTGGCGCTGCGCGGCCAGCAGCGAGGCACGCGCCTTCTCGCCATTGGCCTGGGCCTGCTTGTAGTCCGAGTCAGCCTTCTGCGAGCTCTGGATGGAGACAGCCGCCTTCGCCACCAGGCTGGCGTAGCGCACCTGGTCGTCGCGCGCCCGTACGGTGTCTGCATTAGTAGCCGAGATGCCAGCCCTGGCCTGGGCGATGACCGCCTCCTGCAGGCGCGCGGTGGCATCCAGGTTTGCCAGCAGTGCCTGTTGCGCGGCCACGGCGCCTTCCGCCTTGGCCAGTGCGGCGCGGTAGTCGCGGTCGTCGATACGCACCAGCACGTCGCCCGCGTGGACCGTCTGGTTGTCCGTCACCGTGACTTCCGCGATGTAGCCACCGACCTTGGCGCCGATCACCGTGACATCGCCGCCGACATAGGCGTCATCGGTACTCTGCAGGTGGCGAGCCGTTGTCCACCAGTGGTAGCCGTAGCCGATCGCGGCCAGTCCGGCGACAACCAGCGCGCCGGTCGCCAGCAGCCGCCTGGGGCTGGCCTTGGATTTCGAAGCGGGAACGGGTTCGGTACCCGCCCTATCAGTCAGCGTATTACTGCTCATGGCACTTCCTTTCTGCTTTCAAGGCTTACCCCGCCTGCGAGGCGGAATAGGTGGAGGGTTCGGGAGAGTTCGGGTCAGGCCTCGGCCGAGCGGTTCAGCCGTCGCCGCAGGCCGTCGGTAGCCGCCGGGCCGGGGGCGATGTGGAAATCGGGGTCGGTGACAGGGCGGCCGCTGGCGGCATCGACCAGTACCGGCTCGACACGCTCGCCGGTAAGCCGGTTGGCCAGCTGCACGCTTTCGCCTTCGGGCGCGAGATGCTTGTTGCCCCAGGCCAGCATGGCCAGCAAGACCGGGCGGAAGTCGTTGCCGCGCTCGGTCAGGACGTACTCCGAGTGCGGCGGGCGGTCGCAGTACGGGCGCCGCACCAGCATGCCCTCCTCCACCAGCGAGTTCAGGCGGTGGGTCAGCATGTTGGGCGCGATGCCCAGGTTGTGCTGGAACTCGTCAAAGCGCGT
Source organism: Cupriavidus sp. SK-4 (assembly GCF_000611125.1). Lineage (NCBI taxonomy): Bacteria > Pseudomonadati > Pseudomonadota > Betaproteobacteria > Burkholderiales > Burkholderiaceae > Cupriavidus > Cupriavidus sp. SK-4. The sequence continues at coordinate 97,800 of NZ_JFJW01000057.1, read as the reverse complement.
CACACCGTAGAACGCTTCGCGCAGGATCAGGACGCTCCAGCTGTCGGCGACGCGGGCCAGCGTGCGAGCGACGGGGCACGGGGTTTCAGCAAGCGGCTTTCTCTGCATGACTGGCTTCCTCCGAAAATGGGGTTGCTATCAATTTGAAAGTTAGTTCACAGCTGGCACAGACCCGCGTGACCATCCCGCCGCTGCAGATCGAGCTGGAGACACAACTGAACCGCCTCGATGTACTGATGGGCGCGCATCCAGGCACCTATGCCGCCGAACTCCTGACGCCGACCGAACGCACCGCCGTGCCGCAGATCGCCGTGGCGCAAGGTCCGGCCAACCTGCTGCAACGCCGCCCGGACGTGATTGCCGCGGAGCGCCGGCTGGCGGCATCCAGTGCCCGCATCGGCGTGGCCACTGCCGAGTACTACCCGAAGCTGTCGCTGTCAGCGCTGCTCGGCTTCGAGAGCCTCTCCGCCGGCAAGCTGTTCACCGGGTCCGCCTTCCAGCCCGCCGCGATCGCGGGACTGCGCTGGCGGCTGTTCGACTTCGGCCGGGTCGACGCCGAAGTGGCGCAGGCCAAGGGCGCCAACGCCGAAGCCCTGGCCACCTACCGCAAGGCCATGCTGCGCGCCACCGAGGACGTGGAGAACGCGATCATTACGCTGACCCAGCTGGAGTTGCAGGGCAAGGAGCTGACCGTGGAAGTGGCTGCCCACGCGCGCTCGCGCGGCGCCGCCGAGGACGCCTACAAGGGCGGCGCGGTCAGCCTGTTCGAAGTGCTGGAGGAAGACCGCCTGCTGCTGGCCGCGCGCGACCAGCAGGCACGTGTGGGCGCCGACAATGCGCGCGCGGCAGTGGCAACGTTCCGTGCGCTGGGGGGCGGCTGGTAATGTGGCGGGCGGCGGCTCAACCCACCCTGAGCCGCGCCTCCAGGCCACCGCCCTCGCGATTGCGCAGCGTCAGCGAGCCGCCGATCGCCAGCGCAAGCTGGTGGGCAATCGCCAGGCCAAGGCCGGTGCCGCCGGTTTCCCGGTTGCGCGATGCCTCAAGCCGGACAAACGGCTGCAGCACGGCCTCGAGCTGCTCCGCCGGGATGCCGGGCCCGCGGTCCAGCACGCTGATGGTCACCGCGCCGCCATCCTCGCGCTGCACGCTCAGCTGCGCCGCCCCGCCGAACTTGAGCGCGTTGTCGGTCAGGTTGGTCAGGATGCGGCGCAAGGCGTGCGGGCGCGTCTCGATGGCGCCGCTGGCACGCTGCAGGATGGTGACGGCCTTGCCGGTGTCCTGGTAGTCGTAGACCAGGCTCTCGACGAACGACCCGATGTCGATCCGCGACGGCGTCTCGCCATCGCCATGCATAGCGCGCGCGTAGGCCAGCCCCTCCTTCACCAGCGTCTCGATCTCGGTAAGGTCCTGCACCAGCTTGCGCTTGTCTTCAGAGTCTTCCGTCATCTCGGCGCGCAGCTTCATCCGCGTGATCGGCGTCTGCAGGTCGTGGGAGATCGCGGCCAGGATCTGCACGCGCTCCTCGACAAAGCGGGCAATGCGCTCGCGCATGGCATTGAATGCGCGTGCGGCGCGTACCAGTTCGGTGGGCCCGGTCTCGCCCAGCGGCTGGGTCCTGGCATTCGGGTCGAGCGCGTCGGCGGCGTTGGCCAGCGCCACCAGCGGGCGGATCGCCAGGCGCACGGCAAGCCAGCAGCACAGGACCAGCAGCAGCAGCTGGATCAGCAGCACATAAGGCAGCCATTGCGCGACCGGCGTCGGCTTCGGATGCACGTCGATGGTCAGCGGGCTGCCATCGCTGAGGGTCAGGTGGGCCTGCATGCGCTTGCCCTGGCCGGGGATGGACTCGACCCTGACCGGGAAGCGGCCGCCGCTCGCCTCCATGATCCGATCGGCAACTTCCGTGGCCTGCGCGGACATCTCTGGCACGCCTGGCAGGCCCGGCCCCAGGATGTACTGGTAGGCGCCGCGATTCACGTGGCGCAGCCACTGCGGGCGCTCCGCCGCGGGCAGCCGGTCCAGGATGGCGATCGAGGTGGAGACGTCGGTCTCCAGGGTGCCGAGCATGACCTTGCGCGCGGTGATGTAGCGCTCGGCAAACAGTACGCCGAACGACAGGCCGTGGGCGACGATAAGCCCGGCCAGCAGGATCAGGAACAGCCGCGAGCCCATCGTACGGGGCCAGGGCATGGCACGGAGATTCACTGCCGTGCCTCCCGGATCTCCACGGGCGTCGAGAAGACATAGCCCTCGCTGCGCACGGTCTTGATGTAGCGGGGCTCGCGCGCATCGTCCCTGAGGTGCTGGCGCAAGCGGCTGACCAGCAGGTCGATCGAGCGCTCGAACATTTCCGCTTCGCGGCCCTGCGTCAGGCTGAGCAGCTGGTCGCGGTTAAGCACGCGCTGCGGATGGTCGACAAAGACGCGCAGCAGCCGGTATTCCGCGCCGCTCAGCGCGACGATGACGCCATCCTGGTCAATCAGGTGGCGCGCCGTGGTGTCCAGCTGCCAGTCGCCAAATGCAAGCAGCTGCCCGGCCTCGGTGATCTGCAGGTTGGGCGGGAGCATCCGGGTGCGCCGCAGCACCGCCTTGATGCGGGCCAGCAGCTCGCGTGCGGCGAAAGGCTTGGCAAGATAGTCGTCGGCGCCCATTTCCAGGCCGACGATGCGGTCGGTCTCGTCGCTGCGCGCGGTCAGCATCAGCACCGGGGTGGCCTTGTGCTTGCCTGCCCGCAGTTCACGGCACAGCACCAGGCCATCGTCGCCCGGCATCATCACATCGAGCACGATCAGGTCGACGCTGTTGACATCCAGGAACGAGCGCATGTGCCGCCCGTCAGGCACCACGGTAACGCGCAAGCCGTTCTTGGTGAGGTAGGTTGAGACCAGTTCACGGATTTCGCGGTCGTCATCCACGATCAGGATGTGGTCGGTGTGTGCGTCCATCGGCGTCACCTTGGCAGATTGATTGAAAACCGCCAGGCGCGGCGCCGGGCACCGAAAGATTAACGCAATACGGCGCGACGGGTATTCCCCCATCGCGCCGTCGGGAACCACCCGCGGTGCGCCGGCGTGCGCCGCGGGGGTGTCCGCTCAATGCCCTGCGCTCTGGCCGCCGTCTACATGCAGGATCTCGCCGGTGACAAACGGCGCGTTGTCGAGATACAGGACAGCATCGACGATATCGCGCATCTCGCCCATATGACCCACCGGGTGCAGGGCGCCCAGCCCCGCATGGGTTTCGGGCGGATGCATCGGCGACTTGATGATGCCGGGCGAGACAGCATTCGCGCGGATGCCGGTCCTGGCGTACTCGATGGCCAGCGACTTGGTCGCGGCGTTCAGGCCACCCTTGGTCAGCGAGGCCAGCACCGACGGCACCCCGCTGATCGCATGGTCGACCAGGCTGGTCGTGATGCTGACCACGTGGCCGCTGCGGTGCTTCTCCATTTCGGCGATGGCCAGCTGCGTGATATGGAAGAAGCCCGTCAGGTTGATGCCGGTGACGGCCGCGTAGTCCTCGTCGGTATAGCTGGTGAACGGCTTGGCGACGAAAATGCCGGCGTTGTTGACCAGGGTGTCGATGCGGCCGAACCTTGCCACGGCCTCGGCGATGACGCGGCGCGCCGTGGACGGATCGGCGATGTCGCCGGCGACTGCCAGGATGTCCTGGTCGTCCGACGGCTTGATGGTGCGCGCCGTGGCGACGACGCGATGGCCGCGTTCCCGGAACGCCTTGACCAGTTCAGCGCCAATGCCTTGCGATGCGCCCGTGATGACAACGACTTTCTGTGCTGCGCTCATTTTCTTGAACCTCGATGTAGATTGAATCGGCTTGCTTGCCGATCGGGCCGGCGGCTCCGATGGGTTCCAATCTAGGCATTTCCCCTTCGCATTCGAAGACCCTGGCGGCACAATCAGTCTTGCGCCGCAAGCACAAATAGAGCGGGACGAATCCTCCGGCGCGCCTGGCGCGCGCAGCCTCGCGGTCACTTCGGCGCTGGCCACGGCCCGGACATCGACTTCTGCCAGTCGCGCACATATGATGGATACATCGCTTGATCCGGTGCGGCCTGCGGTCGCAAGCAAAGCAATGAAACGGCAATTCGATGACCTTCAGCTTGGCAGCATCGAGCTGTTCTGCCTGGCCGCGGAGCTGGGCAGCTTCACCGCGGCGGCAGTGGCCGCCGGCGTGACACCGCCCGCGGTCAGCCGCACTGTGCAAAGGCTGGAAGAGCGCCTGGGGGTGCGGCTGTTCGTGCGGACCACGCGGCAGATCCGCCTGACCGACGAAGGCCGGGTGTATTTCGAGCAGAGCCGCGGCGCACTGGCGCAGCTGGTGGACGCGGAGCGGCAGATCAGCGGCCAGCAGGCTGCCCCCGCGGGGCGCTTGCGGATCAGCCTGCCGACCCCTTACGCGCACTATCGCGTGCTGCCGGTGCTGCCGGCATTCCGCGAGCGCTACCCGGAAGTCGAGATCGACGTGCACATCAGCAACCGCAACGTGGACTTCGCCGATGACACCTATGACCTGTCGGTGCGCGGGCGTGCGCCGGACGACTCGAACCTGATCGCGCGCAAGCTGGAAGACGCTGAGCTGGTGGTGGTGGCAACGCCTGGCTATCTGCGGCGTGCCGGCACGCCGCAGTCATTGGAGGACCTGCTCAGGCATGAGTGCATCCAGTTCGAGCGCCCGAGCAGCGGCCGGCGGATCCCATGGACGTTCCAGGTCAACGGCGAGGACACGGATGTCGTGACCACCGGCTCGTATGCGGCGTCAGAAGACATCCTGGGCGGGGCCACGCTGGTGCGCGCCGGCGCGGGCCTGTTCCAGACCTACCACTTCGTGGTGGAACAGGACCTGCGCGACGGCACGCTGGTGGAGGTGTTGAAGGACTACGGCGGCAGTACGCGCCCCTTTGTGCTGCTATACCCGTCCGCGCGCCACGTCTCGCGCCGGGTACGGGCGTTCGTCGACTTCCTGGTCGAGAAATTCTCGGCGTAACGGCTCACGCCGCGCTCATGCGCCGGATCTGGGCAATGACCACGAGGATCACGGCCGCATTCGCCGGCTGCTGGAAGTGCGAGGAAATGCTTCGCGCGTGGCCGGCCTTCTCTGCCAGCACCTCGCCAAACAGGTCGGAGGCCCCGTCGAGGACCGCCGGCTGCCCGAACCAGCCGGGCGCGCTGGAAATGTGCCCGTCGACGCGGACGATGTGGTCCAGGCGCTCGAAGCCACCCAGATAGGCATCGATCTGCGCCAGCACGTTGAGCGCCGCCAGCTCGGCGGCACGCTTGCCCTGCCCGACATCCAGGTCCTTGCCGACCTGGCCTTGCCAGACCACCTTGCCATCCTGCAAGGGCAACTGCCCGGAGATGAACAGCAGGTCGCCGGCCTGGCTGACCGCGGTATAGCTGCCGAGGGGCTGCGGGGGCTGCGGCAGCACCAGGCCGCGCGCTGCGAGTCGTTCTTGCACAGACATACTGGCTCCAATCAGGTGAAGGTCACGCGACTCACTCTATGTGCGCGCCGGCCTGGGATAAAGGCATGGCGGCGAACAGGAATTGGTACCTAGGGTAACAAGTCGGATGCCCGGCTGGCTTGCAGCACCAGCACGGCCGCCCCTACGCAGTCTGCAATTCGTCGCCGCGCGCCATGCGCCGGATCGCTTGCGGGGGTTGGCCGAACGCCCGCAGGAACGCACGCCGCATGCGCTCGCGGTCGCCGAAGCCGGTATCCCGCGCCACCACATCGATGGCATGGCGGCCGCTTTCCATCATCAGCCTGGCTGCCTCCACGCGCAGGTGCTCCACGGCCTTGGCGGGGGTCTGCCCGGTCTCGTCACGAAATGCGCGCGCGAACTGCCGCGGGCTCAGGTGCGCCGCATCCGCCAGTTGTTCCACCGAAAGTTCCTGTTGCAGGTTCTGCCTTGCGAAATCGAGCGCGGCACGAATGCGGTCCGAGCGCGGTTCCAGGTCCAGCAGTGCCGAGAACTGCGACTGCCCGCCGGCGCGCCGGTGATACACGACCAGTGACTTCGCCACATCGCGCGCAAGCGCGGCGCCCGCATCCTTCTCCACCAGCGCCAGCGCCAGGTCGATGCAGGCCGACATCCCGGCCGAGGTCCAGACCGGGCCATCGATGATGAAGATGCGGTCCTCTTCCACGCCGACTTTCGGGAAGCGCCGCCGCAACTGCTCCGCGTAGTACCAGTGCGTGGTGGCGCGGCGGCCATCCAGCAGCCCGGCCTCGGCCAGGTTGAAGGCACCGGTGCAGGTGGCGCCGATGCGCCGCGAAGTCCGCGCCGCACGTTGCAGGAACTTCACCAGGGCTGGCGCCGTGGGCAGCACTTCGTTGTCTCCCACCACCAGCACGGTATCGAAGCGGCGCCTGCCGAACGGCTCGGTGCTGACGGAAAAGCCACCGGAACTCAACACGGGGCCGCCATGCTCGGACAGCAGGTGGACCTTGTACAGCGGCTCTCCAAGCGCGCGGTTGGCGAACTCCAGCACTGTCGAGACCGCAAGGTTCAGCACCTGGAAGCCTGGATAGAGGGCAAGGGCCACGTGATGCATGTCGAACTCCTCGGGGCAGTGAAAGGCATTCTGCGCGCATGGCAGAAAAGGTGGCATCTATGACATTGGTGCCACCGCCATTGTGCTCCTAATCTTCGTTACACGCAGCCGGCCGATCCGGGCCGACCGCCACGAATACTCCCTCCCTCACTGAATCTGGAGCTTTCACATGACCACGCACAACCATTCCGGCACCGCCCTCATCACCGGTGCCTCTTCCGGCATCGGCGCCATCTATGCGGAGCGCCTGGCGCGCAGGGGCCACGACCTGATCCTGGTGGCGCGCAACCGTGCGCGGCTGGAAGCACTGGCCCGCCGGATTACCGACGATACCGGCCGCTCGGTCGAGATCGTGACCGCGGATCTTGGCCAGGCAGCCGATGTACGACGCATCGAAGAGATCCTGCGCACGGATGCGAGCATCACGACGCTGGTCAACAACGCCGGCTTCGGCGGCGCGGCACCGCTGCTGGATTCGGATGTCGATACGATGCAGGCAATGATCGAGCTCAACGTCACGGCCCTGACCCGGCTCACCTACGCCGCCGCCCCGGCCTTCGTCGCACGCGGCGAGGGCACGATCATCAATATCGCCTCGATCGTGGCGGTCGCGCCCGAGGTCCTGAACGGTGTCTACGGCGCCTCCAAGGCGTATGTGCTGGCCTTTACCCAGTCGCTGCAGCATGAGCTTGCGGGCAAGGGCGTGCGCATCCAGGCGGTCCTGCCGGGGGCCACCCGCACCGAGTTCTGGGACACCGCCGGCCAGCCGGTCGAGAACCTGCCGCAATCGATTGTCATGAGCGGCGACGACCTGGTCGACGCGGCCCTGGCAGGGCTGGACCAGGGCGAGGTGATTACCGTGCCGTCGTTGCCCGAAGTGGCTGACTGGAACACGTTCGAGGCAGCACGCGCCGCGCTCGGCCCCAATCTTTCGCGTGACCAGCCCGCTGCCCGGTACGGCGTTGCCCGGTAACTGACGGCTCGCGGACGCGCGCGGCCCTTACACCACCTTCCCCCGGGCGCGCGGTATCCGGAAAGCGCTCCGGCCGCCGCGCGCCTCCTCCCTGCCACCTACGCCAGCAGGCGCCTCCCATGGTCCTTTTGTACCGCTATGTATCAAGCGCAGGAATCGATACGTGCCCTGACAGAAACAGGGTCTCCACGCTATAGCGCAGATACACCGGTTTCCTTTAATGCATCTCGTGGACCGACGGCATGCGTCAACAAGACGATCCCCGGCCGCGCAGTTCAACCCAGACCTCAAGGAAACCGACCATGATTACCGATCTCACCAAGCGCATTGTTCTCGCCCTCGCCCTGGCAGCTGCCGCCGCCGGCGCCCAGGCCGCCGGTCCCGGCGCGCGCGATCCGTTCAGCGAAGGCGCACGTTCCGTGCAGGACGCACGCAACGCGTTCACCGACGGCGCCCGCGCCGTGCAGGACGCACGCGACCCGTACTCCGAGGGCGCGCGCAATGTCGACCCGTACGACAAGGGTGAACGCATCCTGGCCGGGTGGGACCGCACGGGTCCGTCCGCCGATCCGGCGCGCAGCTTCGATCCCTACCTGGACGGCGCCCACGCCTGATAGCAGGGCATTGACCTCGGCTATTCCGCTGCGCGCGGCGCAGCCGTGGAACCCCGCACGATCAGTTTCGGCGTCAGTTGCACGGTGACGGCATCGGAGGCTGGCTTGTCGATCTTCCTGAGCAGGAGCCGGGCTGCTTCCTCGCCCATTTCATGGACGGCAATGCGCACGGTGGTCAGCGGCGGCGTCAGGGCGTCGGCGAAAGGCATGTCGTTGTGGCCCACCACCGAGACGTCCTCGGGGCAACGCATGCCGCGCTCGCGCAGGAAGTCGTAGCAGCCCATCGCCACCAGGTCATTGCCGGCGGCGATGGCGGTCACCTGCGGGAATGCCGCGAAGAGTTGCTCGCAAGCGAGCCGGCCGGCTTCACGCGAATAGCTGGCGGCTTCCATGACTTGCCATTCCCCGCGGCGCAGGCGGTGGCGCTTTACTGCCTGAAGGAAGCCCTCGCGACGCAGGAAGCCGGTCGACAGCGTGGCTGGCCCGGCAATATGCCCAATGCGGCGGTGGCCCAGGCCGACCAGGTGGTCGACCGTCTGCCGCATCGCCAGCAGGTTGTCGCTCACCACGCAGGACACCCGGCCCGTGTCTTCGCCCCGGTTGACCGTGACCACGGGGATATGCTGCTTGAGGCAGTAGGCGAGTATCGGATCGTCCCGTTCCGCGGTGGCAAGCACCAGTCCTTCGACTTGCCGGCCGATCATCTGGTCGATGACAAAGCGCTGCCGGCTCTTGTCGGTACCGGCATTGACCACGATCGGCACGTAGCCCTGCTGCGCCAGCACCGATTCGATTCCGGCCAGGATAGGCGGAAACACCGGGTTGGAAATATCGGGCAGCACCACGCCCACCAGTCCGGAACGCTGGGTGCGCAGCCCCGCCGCGATGCGGTTGGGGCGGAAGCCGCGGGCCTCGGCAACCTCCAGGATGCGGGCCGCCACGTCCTCAGCCACCAGGTGCCGCGTGGCCGGGTTCATCACTCGCGAGATGGTCGAGTAATGCACGTCGATCTCGGCAGCCAGGTCTTTCAGGGTGAGGCGCTTGCGCTCGGGCATGACGGCAGTTGGCGGGGCGGCAGCCCGGGGAGAATTGGAATACGCCATTCTAAGCCACCCCCGCGCCGTCGCCGCGCGCCTGCGGGCTGCCGCTACTGCCCCGCTTTCACGCCGGATTGCCTGACCACCGGCGCCAGCTTGCCGATCTCCGCCTGGATATAGGCGGCAAACTCCTGCGGCGACGAGCGCTTTGGCTCCGCGCCCTGGGCGGCCAGGCGCTCGCGCACATCCGGCGCGGCCAAGGCCTTGCCGATCTCGGCATTGAGCGCATCGACGACTTCCTTGGGGGTGCCGGCGGGCGCCAGCACGCCGAACCAGGAGTCGAATGCGTAGCCGGGGAAGCCGGACTCAGCCACCGTGGGAATATCCGGCAGCGCGCTGGCGCGCCTGGCCGTGGTGACCGCCAGCGCCCGCAGCTTGCCCTGTTTGACGAACGGCATGGCCGACACGCTGGGCGCAAACATCATGTCGCCCCGGCCAGCCATGACATCGGTCAACGCTTCGCCCGTGCCCTTGTACGGGATATGGACGATGTCGATGCCGGCCTGCATCTTGAACATCTCGCCGCTCAGATGGGTGGAGCTGCCGGAACCCGCCGAGTCGAAATTCAGCGCGCCTGGCGTCGCCTTGGCGGCGTTGACGACGTCCCGCACCGATTTGTATTTGCTGCCGGCATTGACCACCAGCACATTGGGAACCGTGGCCACCAGCGAGATCGGCGCGAAGTCCTTCACCGTGTCATACGAAAGCTTGGGATACAGCGTGGCGTTGATGGCGTGCCCGACCGAAACCAGGATCAGCGTGTAGCCGTCCGGCGCCGCCTTGGCCACGCCGGTGGCGCCCAGGGTGCCGCCGGCGCCGGGGCGGTTGTCGACGATCACCTGGTAGGTGCCGCCCTCGCCCATCTTGCTGCCGATGATGCGCGCCAGGATGTCGGTGGCGCTGCCCGCCGAGAACGGCACCACCAGCCGGATCGGCTTGCTGGGATATTGCGGTTGCGCGTGGGCGGCGGGTGCGGCCGCCAGCATGAGCGATGACGCCAGCGCCAGCACGGTGCCTTGGATGGATCGAATCATTCTGTGTCTCCTCACTTCAGAAGCGAGCGCGGGCACCGCGCATCGCCGTTGAATACGGCGCGCCCATGCCGGGCATGCCGTCCTGCTTCAGAAGAAATGCCGCATGCCGAGCGCGACCGTCTGCGGGTCTGCACCCGCGCTCACGCCAAGCTCGTTGATGGCAAAGTCGTAGATCGCATTGCGCTTGTTGTTGATGCGGCTGTAGTACGCATACAGCGCGGTGCGCTTGGACAGCGGATAGTCGTAGCCGACCGTGATCTGCGTGGCGCCCGTTTCCGCCCCGCTGCGGAAGAAGCCCACCGTTTCGGTCGCATTGCCCGCGCCATTGCTGGCAAGGCCAAAACCGACGCGCACGCTGCCCGGCCCGAGCTTCTGCACCAGCGACGCGTAGTACCCGTTGCGGGTCAGGTCGCCGGTCGCGGTGCGGTAGTGGAGCCGTTCATAGAGCAGCGCCACGGTGGTGGTGGGGAACTTGTACGAGACGCCCGCCTTCATCGCGTCATCGTTGCGGCCGGCGGTCTGGTAGTGCTGGTGGACTTCATAGGCCAGCACCACGTTGAGCGGGCCGTTGTCGTAGGCGGCCGAGAACGAATACAAGCCGGGATTGCGCGGTACGGTGGTCTTCTCCTCGTTCACGCCCCACGCCGCGGCGCCGCTGAAGCCGGCGAACGACGGCGACTTGTAGACGATGATGTTCTTCTGCCGGCGGTCGAAAGAGCTGGTGTCCTGGACGTTGTCGGAGCTGGACGTGGAGCCGTTGCCGATCAGCGCCATATAGCCGGCGGTGGTCGGATAGTACGGATCGTAGGCCGTTGTCGATTCGGTGTATGGGGTCTGCCAATGCCCCAGGAACAGCGTGCCGGCATCTCCCTGCAGCCCCACCCGCGTATTGCGCCCGGCCACCTGGCCCTGGCCGGTATCGAGCGAGAAATTGCTTTCGATCTGCCAGATGGCTTTCAGGCTGCCGCCCAGGCCTTCTTCGCCGCGCATGCCGAAGACCGAGCGGTTGTTGGTCAGGCGCCCCACGCCGCCAAGGCGGGTGCCGTCGGTCGCGGTGTTGGCATAGGAATACTCCAGTGCCGTATTGATGCGCCCGTACAGGGTCACGGCTGACTGCGCGCAGGCCTCGCCGCCACAGGCTGCGGCCATGGCCGCCATGAGCAGATGGCTGCGCATTCTGATGAATTTCATTTGTCTCCCCTTGGTTTGTCGTGGTTGTTGTGGGCGGGCCGTCCGCTCCGCTCTTTTGCAATCGTTTGCAGTCCGGCCCGAAAACATCAGCTCTTGGGATACGGCATCGCCAGCAGCAGCATCGCCGGCCGATTGCCCGGGTTCGACACCTGCCGCGCCTCGCCCGGCGCCAGGCGCACGGAATCGAACTGGCCCAGCGTCACGCGCTCGTCGGGGGTGGCGATGCAGACTTCGCCTTCCAGCACGATGTAGTGCTTTTCCACCGGCGAGGCATCCATCGACGTATGGCCGCCCGGCAACAGCACCGAGACCCCCATCCACAAGGCTTCGGACGGTCCCGCTTCATGCCCTTGCAGGCGCAGGCAGTGCATGCCTTCGTGGTTGGCCGGAAAGTAGGCCGGCGCCTGTGCGAACCGGGTTGTGTTCACGGCTTGAGCACCACGCGCTCGGCCGCGCCTTGCAGGACCGCACGGTAGGCTTCCTTGGCGTTGGCGAGCGCATAGGTGTAGTCGGAAAGGACCGGGAACGGCCGCAGCGCCCCCGAGGCAAACATCGGCGCCAGCTGGTCAAGGATGCCCGCGCAGGCGTCGCTGTCCAGTGCCAGGGTGTCGACGCCCACATAGGTGTGCTGGCCACGATAGAAGGCGAAGATGTCGAACGGCACCGGTTTCTCGATGGTCGAGATGAAGATCTGCGCCGCGCCGATCGCCATGGCCTGGTTGGCTTGTTCGAAGTAGGGGCTTCCCACTGTGTTGTAGACGATGTCCGCACCGTGTCCGTCGGTCTCTTCGCGCACCACGGCGGCAATGGATTCGCTGCTGGCATCGATCATGCGCACGTCGCCGCTGGCATGGCCGCGATACGCCTCCGCGGTGCGCTCCACCGCAAAAACGCGCGCGCCGAGCGCGGTGGCGATCTGAATCGTTGCCTGCCCCACCTTGCCATTGCCGCCACACACCAGCACGGTGCTGCCAGCCTGCGGCATGCCCGCGCGGCGCAGCCCTTCATAGGCGGTGATGAACGGCACACCCACGGCGCCGGCTTCCAGCAGCGACACCGATGCCGGCTTGGCGCGCACCGCGCTGGCCTGGATGCGCAGGTACTTGCCATGGGTGCCATCGCGGCGGATGCCGAGCTCGCCGCCGCTGCCCCAGACCTGCTGGCCCAGCAGCTCGGAGGGTCCGTCGACCACCAGGCCTGCGTAGTCGCGGCCTGGCGTGCGCGGCCAGACCGCATGCGGCATCAGGCCGAGCGTTGCCTTCACGTCGCTCGGGTTGACCCCGGCGCTGGCCACTTCGATGATGACCTGACCCTGCGCCGCTTCCGGGCGCGGCACGCCGAGCAGCTCCAGTTGCAGGGCATCGATATTGGCGGCTTTCTCGCTGACTCGAATGGTGTTCATGGTGATTCCTTCCTGAAATGTTTAGTTCTGTATGGCGGGGATCAGGCCTCGCGCAGGCCAAGCGTGCGCCGGGCCTCGGCCGACGAGGCAATCTCGCCGCCGAGCGACCTGACGATGTCGCGCGCCTTGGCCACCAGCGCCGCGTTGCTTGGCGCCAACACGCCCTTCTCCAGATAGATGTTGTCTTCCATGCCGACGCGCACGTGTCCGCCTGCGAGCCATGCCTGGGCCACGATCGGGAACTCCGCGCGGCCGATGCCGAAGGCCGACCAGTGGGCGCCGGCGGGCAGCATGTTGCGCGCGTAGAAGATGGTTTCCGGCGTGGGCGCAAAGCCGTACTTCACGCCCAGCACCAGGGTCCAGAGGCCGGGGCCGTCCAGCACGCCTTCACGGATGAAGTCGAGCGCCATGTTGAGGTCGCCGGAATCGAAGATCTCCAGCTCGGGCATGACGCCGGCCGCGCGGATAACGCTGGCCATCTTGCGTACGTTGGTGGGCGTGTTGATGACCACGTCGCCACCGGAGTTCATGGTGTTCAGGTCGAGCGAGCAGACGTCCGGGCGCAGCGCCGCGATGTGTTCGACGCGCTTGGCGGGATGCAGCAGCGTGGTGCCCGGCGCGGCCACGCGCGGCTCGTCCTCGCTCGGCACGAAGCGGCCACCGGGCCCGGTGGTGAGGTTGATGATCAGCGAGCGGTTGCGTTTGCGGATGCGGTCGATGACATCGGCGTAGTAGTCGAGCGACATCGACGGGCGCCCCGTTTCGGGGTCGCGCACGTGGATGTGGGCGGCGGCTGCGCCGGCCTCGGCGGCTTCCAGCGCGGCGTCGGCAATCTGGGCCGGCGTGACCGGCAAGCCGGGGTGCTGCTCCGGGGTGACGATATTGCCGGTCACCGCGCAGGTGATGATGGTCTTGCGTGCGTGCATGAGCGAAGGTCGGTGATGGAAATGCGGTTGGGTAAACAAGCGGGGCCTGGCCTATCCGAGCTGGCGGCCGCCGTCCACAACGATGGTGGTGCCAGTGGCAAAGCGCAGCGACGTCGCGCAGGCCGCGATGGCATCGGCCACGTCCTGTGCCTGGCCGACGCGCTTGAGCGGCGTCGACTTGGCGGCGCGCTCGTTGAAACCGCTGTCGCGTCCCGGCACGAAGGCGGTATCGACCACGCCCGGTGAAACGTTCAGCACGCGGATTTGCGGCGCCAGCGCGCGCCCGAGCGACATCGCCATGACATCGAGCCCGGCCTTGGCAGCGCAGTACGCAACGTTGCTGCCCTGCCCGGTGCGGCCGGCGATGGACCCGACATTGACCACCAGCCCGTCGCCATTGGCGCGCAGGTGCGGCGCGAACGCACGGATCGCGGCAAACTGCCCGCGCCAGTTGATGGCAAACAGTTCATCGATCAGCGCATCGTCCAGGGCGTCGAGGTCGGCGTGCGAGATCGCCCGCGTAAAGCCTGCGGTGTTCACCAGGATATCGACGCGGCCGTAGTGATGGCTGACCTCGTCGGCCAGCGCGCGCAGCGAGGCGCTGTCGGCAACCTCGGCCACGGCGGCAAGATGATTGCCGGCCGGCAAGGCCGCCGCGGCACTGGCCGCCTTGTCGGCGTCGCGCCCGGTCAGCACGACGCTCGCGCCAAGGCGCGCCAGCGTTTCACCGGCGGCAAAGCCGATAGCACCGGTGCCGCCGAGGATCACGGCCACCTTGCCGGAAAGAGAAGTAGCACTCATGGTCTTTTGGGAATGGGTCAGGGTAAGTCGGTCGGGCCATCAGTCGATCGGCGGCTTCGGGAAGGTCTGCTCGCCGGGCTCCAGCGTGAAATCGAACGCCAGCGTGTAGAACGGCGCCGGCACATCGCCCCACGGGCTGGGGCCTTGGTGGTGCAGCCGGAGATCGCCAACCAGCTGCCGATGCACGCCGAACGTGACATCGGATTCCAGCTTGTCCGGCGCGTCGGCAAACACCTGGGTGACGAGCGTCCGGTAGCCCGGCGCAGCGACGATGAAATGGATATGCGCCGGCCGGTACGGATGGCGCTGCTGCTCGGCCAGCAAGGTGCCTACCGGGCCGTGGGTCGGCACCGGATACCCTGCAGGCCGCACCGTGCGAAAGTGATAGCCGCCGCTTTCATCGGTATGGAAGCAGCCGCGCAGGTTGCGGTCGGGCTGGGTCGGATCCTGGTTGTCATACAGCCCCACCGGCGACGCCTGCCAGATCTCGACCAGCGCGCCTGGCAGCGGCGTGCCATCGGTCGCCCGCACGGTGCCGCTGACCAGCAGCGGCAAGCCAGGCGCGTCGTCCTGCACCACGCAGTCACCGCAGTCATAACGCGGCGCGTTGGCGCGATAGAACGGGCCAAGCAACGCGCCGGGCGTGCGCCCGTCCCTGGTGCTGTTGTTCATGACCGTCACCAGCGTCGACAGCCCCAGCACGTCGGCAGCCAGGACAACCTCGTTGTGTTTGGCATTGGTCGCATGGCCGAGACTGGCGATATACCCCAGGGCAAGCTCGAATTCCTCGTCGGACAGCCGCACCTCGGACAGGAACCCGTGGAGGTGCCGCACCAGCGAATCCATGACGAAGCGCAGGCGTGGATTGGTGGTATTGGCCATGGCCGCCTGGACCACGCCTGTCACCGAGTGTTCGTCCTCGATCAGCGCCAGACGCTCGCCTTGTGGCGCCTGCCACTCGCTGGAAGTTTCCATCTTTCGTCTCCTTTGCAAACGTTTGCATTATCGGCGGTTTCGACGGATGGTCAAGGTCGAAGTTGGTCACCGCCACGACTTGCAACGGCTGCCGCTCGACCGAAATCACAATCAAAACAAGGGGGTATGGAGGATTTTCGGGAGAAACCCTAGGTGAACGCAGAGGCTCCGAATGTGGCGCATAGGCCTGTCCGAGTCCCCTGCCGATGCGGCTCCCCAACCCGTTCGCGCATGAATTTGTACCCGTCAGTATCACGGAGCCGCAACGATACGTGTTCCGACAGAGACACCCCTTATGCGCTACGGGCCTGATACATCGATCGCCTTAAATGCATTCCGTGGCCCGGCGGCGAACATCAACGAAGCCAGTCCCTGCCGCGCAATACCGAACCCAAACCCTTAAGGAAAACGATCATGACTACCCACATCGCCAAGCGTTTTGTCTTCGCCATCGCCCTGGTTGCCGCGGCTGCCGGTGCGCAGGCCGCCGCACTGTCCCAGGCGGGCGCACGCGACCCCTTCACCGACGGGGCCCGCTCCGTGCAAGAGGCACGCAGCCCGTACAGCGATGGCGCGCGTGCAGCCGACCCGTTCACGGACGGTGCGCGCAACGTTGACCCGTACTACGACGGCGCGCGCACCCTGTCCGGTTTGGACCGCACCGGCGTTTCAGCGGACCCAGCGCGCAGTGTCGATCCCTATCTTGACGGCGCCTACGCCTAAACCCCAACTTTCTGAATGACCAAGGAACGCATCATGACCCGTATCGAAAACGTGCTGTACACCGGCAAAGTCCACATCACCGCAGGCGGACGCGACGGCGAAGCCCATAGCGATGACGGCCGGCTGAACCTTCAGCTGTCCTCGCCGGGCACCAAAGGCCCGGGCACGAACCCGGAGCAATTGCTCGCCACGGGATGGTCGGCGTGCTTTATCGGCGCGATCGGGCTGGCCGCCGGCAAGATGAAAGTGAAGCTGCCGGCCGAGCTTTCGGTCGACGCCGAGATTGACCTGGGCATGGCTGGCGAGGCCTATTTGCTGCAGGCCCGGCTCAATGTCCACATCCCCGGCATCGAACGTGAAGTGGCCCAGGCACTGGTGGATACCGCGCACCGGACCTGCCCGTACTCGAAGGCCCTGCACGGCAACATCCACGTCGAAACCAACCTGGTCTGACGCACACCGTGACCTGCCTGAGGCAACCGGGCAGGTCATCTTCCAGAAGGAGGCTCCCATGCCGAAGATTGGCATTTCGGTGCAGGCTGCGGCACTGAATATCCCGCCAGGCACGTTCCATGGCATTACCCTGATCGGGGCCGTGGTGGCTGCCGTTACGACTTTCCTGACGCTCACCGCAGCGCTACCCGCCTGGGCCATGTTCCTGGGCTGGGTCGCATTCAACACAGGCTCGCAGACGGCGCGCGAAGGCGCAGCGAACCTTGCGGCATTCCTGCTCGGCATTGTCTTCGGTGCTGCGACCGGACTGCTGATTGGATGGCTGACGCCGCGCTTCGGTGACCTGGCTACACCGCTCGCGGTGTTCGGCGACGTGGTACTCGTGCTCAGCCTGCGCGCGCTGCCCCGGATCAACAATCCGCTTGCCTATTTCCTTGGCCTGATCAGTTTCTTTGCTGCGAGCCAGCCACCGTCGCTGATGTTGCTAGGGGCGCTGGCCGCTGCCGGTGTGCTCGGCGCGATCGGCGCCGGTATCAGCAACGTGCTGCAAGCGCGACTTGCGCGCGCAGCTTGAGCCGGGTTGTCTGCGCCTGCGACGGCCGTCGCAGGCGCCTCCTTCCCGGTTCCTGACATCCCTTCCAATTTCCACGAGCACGAATCATGCGCACGCTTCTTCGCACCGCAATGGTTGCGGCCGGCATCGCCGCGATCTATTTCATCGGCACGGGCGCCAACGCCCTCCGCCCCAGCGTCGGGGACCAGGGCGGCGCGCCCGAGTTCGCGGGCATCAACCAATGGCTGAACTCGCCGCCGTTGTCGATGGACGCATTGCGCGGCAAGGTCGTGCTGGTCGACTTCTGGACCTATTCGTGCATCAACTGCATCAACACCTTGCCGTACGTAAAGCAGTGGCACGAGAAGTACAAGGACCAGGGGCTGGTCGTCGTGGGTGTGCACACGCCAGAGTACCCATTCGAAAAATCGACCGACAACGTGCAGGCAGCGCTCAAGCGCTTCGATATCCGTTATCCGGTTGCACAGGACAATGCGTATGCCACGTGGTCGGCATTCCGCAACCAGTACTGGCCGGCCAAGTACCTGATTGATGCCAACGGCCGGATCGTCTACCAGCACTTCGGAGAGGGAGGCTACGCCGAAACCGAAGCAGCCATCCGCAAGCTGCTGGCGGACCGCAGCGGTGCCTGATCGAAGGCAGGCCAAGTCTTTAGGAAAGGACACTGATCATGACCCTGCTGATACTCGCCTACCTTGGGGGTGTACTGACCATCCTGAGCCCGTGCATCCTGCCCGTCCTGCCCTTTGTCCTCAGCCGCACCGGCCAGCCGTTCCTGCGCGGCAAGCTGCCGATGCTGGCCGGCATGGCACTGACCTTTTCCGCCATAGCCACGCTGGCGTCGGTGGGCGGCGCATGGGCCGTGCGCTTCAACGAGTACGGGCGCCTCGCCGCCCTGGTCCTGCTGGCAGTCTTCGGGCTGTCCCTGCTCCTGCCGAAGCTGGCGAGTACCCTCGCGCGGCCTGTGGTGGCGCTCGGCAACCGGCTGGCTGCCAGCAACTCGACCACGGCGCCTTCGTCCTCGCAGGCTTCTCCATGGAGCTCGCTGCTGCTTGGCGTCGCCACCGGCATGCTGTGGGCCCCATGCGCCGGCCCTATCCTCGGTCTTGTGCTGACAGGTGCGGCCCTGAATGGCGCGAGCCTATCGACTTCGCTGACGCTGGCTGCCTATGCCGCCGGGGCAGCCACCTCTCTAGCCGCCGCGCTCGGCATCGTCGGCCACGTGCTCACTGCAATGAAGCGGTCAATGGGCGCTGGCGAATGGCTGCGTCGATGTCTGGGTGCGGGTGTGCTGGGCGGGGTACTTGTCATCGGACTCGGTGCCGACACCGGCCTGCTGGCACGCTTGTCCGCAGCCGGACCGGCACGGATCGAGCAGGCGCTGGTCGATGCGCTGCGCAAGGAGCGGCTTGCGCCGCAAGCCAGGAATGACGCCAACCGCGGTGGCGTGCTGCTTGCCACAAATGAAACACCCGTGCTCGTCCCGAGCCACTTGCCCGTGGAGGGTCGCCTGCCTTCGCTCGGTGGTGCAACGCAATGGATCAACTCCCCGCCGCTGTCGCGCGACCAGCTGCAGGGCAAGGTCACACTGGTCTATTTCTGGACCTACTCTTGCATCAATTGCATTCGCACCCTCCCCTACCTCCGGGCCTGGGCGGAGAAGTACAATGATCGGGGCCTGACGGTAGTCGGCGTGCATACGCCCGAGTTCGCCTTCGAGAAGACACCGGCGAACGTCCGCCGCGCGATCGCAGATTTCCGCATTGGCTTCCCCGTGGCAGTCGATAACGACTACCGCATCTGGCGCGCATTCAGGAACAGCTACTGGCCGGCCGCCTACTTTGTCGACGCCCGCGGCAATATCCGCCACCACCAGTTCGGCGAGGGCAACTACGCCAATTCCGAGCGCGTCATCCAGTCGCTGCTGGCGGAGGCCGGCAATCGGTCGGTGGCACGCGATGTGGTCGCCCCCGACGCGCGTGGCGCACAGGCGGCACCGGACCTTGACAACGTTCGCTCCGTCGAAACCTACGTCGGTTACATGCAAGCGGAGAATTTCGCCTCTCCTGGGGGCACCCGGCAGGACGCACCGCGCGCGTACACAGTCAGCAAGCTTCGCCTCAACGAGTGGGGCCTGTCAGGCAGCTGGACCGTCGGCGCCGAGCAGGCAACGCTCAACCGCGCCGGCGGCGGAATCGCCTATCGCTTTCACGCGCGCGACCTGCACCTTGTGCTGGGGCCTGCAGCCGATGGCCGGGCAGTGCGTTTTGTAGTAACGGTCGACGGCAAGCCCCCAGGCGACAGCCACGGCTCGGACACCGATGCAGCCGGCAATGGCGCGGTCACACAGACACGGCTCTATCAGCTGGTACGCCAGGAGGGCGACGTAGGCGAGCGCACTTTCACGATCCGGTTCCTGGACCCCGGTGCCCAGGCTTATGCCTTCACCTTCGGCTAGTGTCCTGTCCCGCAAATAGCTTGTGCTCGTCAGGCTAGGCGCGAGGAGGCGCCATAGCCGTAGCTATGGCAACGACGAGCAACGACGCATGGCGGGCAACTGGGCGATTTCATATCGAGTTTATTTGCGGGACAGGACACTACGAAACAAGCGCAGAGCGCTGCTCAATCTTTGCTTGCTTCCTGCCCGATGTGCCGGACATCGGTGCCCTTGACGATGTAGATCGTGAATTCAGCGATGTTCGTGGCGTGGTCGCCGATGCGTTCGATCGCCTTGGCGATGAAGAGATAGTCGAGCGACACGGAGATCAGCTTCGGGTTCTCCATCATGTAGCTCATGAGCTTGCGCACGAAGCCGCGGAATTCTTCATCGAGGGCGCGATCTTCCTGCACGATTTCTGCCGCGGCAGCGGCGTCGAGCCTGGCAAAGGCATCCAGGGCCTTACGGAGCATTTCGACAGCGAGTGCAGTGGAGACGCGGAACTCGGAAAAGTCGATGGTCGGGCGCGACACTTCGCAGATGATGTGCTTCGAGCGCGTCGCGATGTGGTAGGCCTCGTCTCCTGCACGCTCCAGGTTGGTGATGGTCTTCGAGATTGCCATCAGCAGTCTCAGGTCGCGAGCCGTGGGCTGCCGCCGGGCGATGATGTCGCTGCAATGCGCGTCAATTTCGACTTCCTGCCGGTTGACACGCGCCTCCGTCGCGATGACGTTCTCCGCAAGGCTCACATCGAATGTCTCCAATGCACGGATTGCCGACTGAACCTGCGCCTCTATCAGCCCGCCCATCTGCAAGACTTCCGTGGAGATATCGGCGAGGTCGGCATCGAACTGGCTGGACAAGTGTTTCTCGGTCATGGGGCGTCCCCGTTCAGCCGAAACGTCCGGTGATGTAGTCTTCCGTGGCCTGCTGAGTTGGCTTGAGGAAGATCTGGTTGGTCTGGCCATGTTCGATCAGCTCGCCGATGTACATATAGGCGGTGTAGTCGGACACCCGAGCCGCTTGCTGCATGTTATGGGTCACGATCAGGATGGTGACGCGTGCCCGCAGCTGGCTGATGAGTTCTTCGATACTGGCCGTGGCAATCGGGTCCAGTGCCGAGGTTGGCTCGTCGAACAGCAGGATCTCAGGGTCGGTGGCCAGGCATCGTGCGATGCAAAGACGCTGCTGCTGTCCGCCGGACAAGGTCATAGCCTGGGCCTGAAGACGGTCCTTGACCTCGGCCCACAGAGCAGCATCCCGCAGGGCCACCTCGACGCGTTCATCGAGCATGGACCGACTCTTCGCCCCCCGCAGGCGCAGCCCATAGGCAACGTTTTCGTAGATCGACTTGGGGAAGGGATTTGGCTTCTGGAAGACCATGCCGATGCGCATGCGCACTTCTATGGGATCGACTCTGGGATCGAGGATATTGGTGTTGTCGGGATAGAGGCGGATGTCGCCCTCGTACCGGTTGCCCGGGTAGAGGTCATGCATGCGATTGAAAGATCGCAACAAGGTCGACTTGCCGCAGCCAGAGGGGCCGATCAGGGCAGTGACACGCTTCTCCTGGATGGGCAGGTTGACGTCCTTGAGCGCCTGGAAGGTTCCATAGTAGAAGCTGAAGTTGATCGCAGCCGCCTTCACGGGAGTCGGATCCAGGGCATGCGCCTTCAGCTCTTGCGCGATGGCATTGCGTGCCGGAGCGGCGTAACCGGCCTGGTCTGACACGGGAATGGCGTTGCTTACCACTTGATGTCCCTCCTCAGGCGATAGCGAATCCAGATCGCAAGTCCGTTCATCGAAAGTGTCATCAGGACCAGGATAAACCCGGCTGCAGCGGCGTTCTGCTGAAAGGCTTCCTCGGGGCGGGATGTCCAGTTGAACATCTGGATCGGCATCACGGTGAACCCTGACCAGAGCCAATCAAGATTGATCCAGGGGAATCCTGGCTCGAAGGGCGACGGTGGCAGGAATGCGATAAAGGTGAGTGCGCCGATGGTTATGATGGGGGCGGTCTCGCCAATGGCGCGCGACATGCCAATGATGACGCCGGTCATGATGCCGGGCATGGAGTATGGGACGATGTGGTCACGGGTTACCTGCCACCGGGTGGCACCCAGCCCGTACGCGCCTTCACGAATATGCTGCGGGATGGCGCGAATCGCCTCGCGTGTGGCCACGATAACGACCGGAAGAATGAGCAGTGCGAGCGTCAGGCCAGCGGAGAGGATGCTCTGGCCGAAGCCAAAGGCATAGACGAAGATCCCAAGTGCGAGCAGGCCATAGACGATGGAGGGCACGCCAGCCAGGTTGGTGACGTTGATCTCGATCACGTCGGTGACCAGGTTCTTGGGTGCGTATTCTTCCAGGTAGGTGCCGGCGGCAATCCCCAACGGAACGGCTGCCATGGCCGTCACCAGCATCACCAGCAAGGAGCCGACCCAGGCGGAAAGTATGCCGGCCTGCGCAGCCCGCCTCGACGGAAAGTTGGCGAAGAACTCCGGTGTGAGACGTTCCCAGCCCGTATAGGCCATCTGGACGAAGAGCGCAACGAAAGTCAGGATGCCGACAAGCAGGGCGATAAAGCCTGCAATGGCGAAGAACAGGTCCCAACGCTTATTGGACTTGATGATGACGCGCATCGCGTCGAGTGGCGGCTGGTGCATGGAAGTACCCTTCAATAGGCCTCGCGATAGCGGCGGCGAATGATGTGCCCCAGAATGTTGAAGAACAGCGTCATCAGCATCAGCGTCAACCCCGCGGCGAAGATGGATTGGTAGCCGATGGAGCCATGCGGGAGGTCGCCCAGCGCCACCTGCACGATGTAAGCGGAGATGGTCTGGGCAGGCTCCATGGGATTGATGGTGAAATTTGGCTGCATGCCGGCGGCCACCGCAACGATCATGGTTTCGCCCACGGCACGGGAGATCCCCAGGATGTAGGCGGACAGGATTCCGGACAACGCGGCAGGCACGACGACTCGCACCGAGGTCTGGAAGCGTGTGCCGCCCATGGCATAGGAGCCTTCGCGGATGCTCATTGGCACCGCCCGCATCGCGTCTTCGGCCAGCGAACTGACGTAGGGGATGATGGCGATGCCCATCACGAGCCCGGCCGAAAGCATATTGAAGCCCGGCAGCGAAGGGATCAGCGCTTGCAGCAGCGGCGTGATGACCGTAAGGGCGAAGTAGCCGTAGACGATGGTGGGGATGCCGCCAAGCAATTCAAGGAACGGCTTGATGACTTCCCGGAGCGAGGGATTGGCGAACTCCGAGAGATAGATGGCAATCACGGTGCCAAGCGGAATGGCGACGGCCAGCGCGACCAGTGATGTGGTCAAGGTGCCCAGCAGTAGCGGCAGGATGCCGTAGCGGGGTTCTGCGAAGAGCGGCGTCCACAGCGTATCGGTGAAAAATTGCCAGACGGGAATGCTGCCGAAGAAATGCGCCGACTCGCTGACCAGGACCCCCACGATGCCCACGGTCGCAATAACGGAAACCGAGGCGGCAAGAAAGAGGACGCCCTCGATCACGCGTTCCTTTGTGTTCCGGAAGGCTTTTCTGGCAAGCCGCTCGCTGACCACATGTGGGGTGATGTCCGTGGGAGCGGTTGCGGTAGAGGGTTCTGGCATGGCAGCCTTCAGGCGAGCATCCTGGCCCTGGCGCGGGTGCCGGCCCGCGCCAGGCATCGGTTACAGCTTTGCTTCGCGAGCCAGCAGGGAATCGATGGTGGCCGCCACGTCGGGTTCACCGCCAAACACCGTGCCAAGCTTCTTCTTCGCCAGGTGCTCCGCTGCAATCGTATAGGCCCTGGCGGGGAGGGGAACATATTTCACCTCGGAAGCCAGGCGCGCCCCGTGCTGAAGGTAGTAGGCAACGAAGTCCTTGACCTCGGGCTTCTCGAGCGACTTCTCATTGACGTAGATGAAGATCGGCCGCGAAAGCGGATTGTATGAACCATCCAGGACGGCACTGGCGCCCGGAGCCACGGCCTTGCCGCTCTTGTTGACGATAGGGACGGCCCTCAGTTTGCCCTTGTTCTCTTCATAATAGGCGTAGCCAAAATACCCGAGGCCGTTCACATCGCGCGAGACGCCCTGCACCAGGACATTGTCGTCTTCGGAGGCGGTGTAGTCGCCGCGGGAAGACTTGGCCTTGCCGACAATGGCTTCCGTGAAATAGTCAAAAGTACCCGAATCCGAGCCTGCGCCGAACAGCTTCAGGGATGCGTCCGGGAACGAAGGATCGACTTGCTTCCAGGTCGTGACCTTGCCTTGTGCCGCCGGCTCCCACATCTTCTTGAGCTGCTCCACAGTCAGTTGCCTGACGAAAGTGTTCTTCGGGTTGACGACGACAGTCAGCGCGTCGAAGGCAATAGGAAGCTCGTAGTATTTGACGCCCGTCTGCGCGCACGCTTCCATTTCCTGCTTCAGGATAGGGCGCGAGGCGTTCGAGATATCGGTTTCGCCGCGGCAGAACTTCTTGAAGCCGCCGCCGGTGCCGGAGATGCCCACAGTGACCTTGGCCGCCCCTTTCCTGGCCTTCTGGAAATCTTCCGCTACGGCTTCGGTGACCGGATAGACGGTACTGGAGCCGTCGATCTTGACAATGGCCTGGCCGTGCGCGGCCTGGGTGCTGATCGCAAACGCAGCAACCACCAGTGCAGCGTGAGGATTGAAGCGCATCTTGAACCCCCTTCGTCTCGATGGGTGGACAGAGCCAGAATGGAAACTGCGATTCTGCAAATCTAGTTCTATGAATGCATTGTGACTAAACGATGACAGTGAAGTGACTGTCCGTGACAAGTGCATAAAACGTCCCCGCACAGTCTTGGGGGATGACGTGCCTCAACAGCTCGCTGCCCGGTCACCTTCAGAAGCGCTTTCCATGTGACGTCCTAACCTTTGCGCGCGTAGAGACTCGGTGGCTGGCCGACGTGCCGGCTGAACGCGGTGCTGAAGGTACTCGCCGAGCCGTAGCCGACGCGTTCAGCAACTTCGGCGATCCCGAAGTCATGGCGACGGAGCAGGTCCTTCGCCACGGCCATGCGCCAGGCGACCAGGTATTCCATCGGTGGCATTCCCACGGCGCGCGTGAAGCGCTCAAAAAAGGTCGAGCGCGACAGCGCGGCCTTCCTTGCGAGCTGGGCCACCGTCCACGAGCGCGCGGGATCGGCGTGCATCTGCCGCATCGCCGACGCGAGTCGCGCATCGGCCAGGCCGCGCAGCAACCCCGGGGGCGCGTCCTCCCCCGACGTTGAGCGCAGCGCTTCGATCAGCAGCACCTCCACCAGGCGCGTGAGCACGAGCTCGCGGCCCGACCTCCGTTCACCCGATTCCTCGCCGACGAGCCGGACGATGGCCGAAAGCCGCTCGGCGCCGCGCACATGCACCAGCGCCGGCAACAGCGACACCAGTAACGCGGCATTGGACGAGTCGAAGACGAAGTAGCCGCCGAGCAGTCGCACATCGGGGCGTCCACCGCGCCTGCCGTGACGAACTTCGCCCATCGGCGCGGACGTCACTTTCGGGTCGATGCACTCGGGCGCCACCGGCTCAAAGCCCGACAAGGTGAAGCCCGGCGTTGCCGGCAGGAGCACGAAGTCGCCCGCCTCAAGCGTGAGGGCATGCTGGCCGTCGACGGCGAGACGACAACTGCCCTCGAGCACGGCGCAGAAGCTTGGCTGGCCGTAGTCAGCGTAGCGAACACCCCAGCGGCCGGCGCCGCTGATGCGCTTCGAGAACACGGCACGCGGCTGGAGCAGCGAGATGACTTCTGACAGGGGATCGCTCATCGGCGGACGATTGCAAATGAAATCTGGACTTTTCATTGTAGGAAGTCCGTCGCATGCCCGCTATCGTTACCGACATCAAAACCAACACCGAAACCTCCATGAAAACCGTGCTGATTACCGGCTGCTCCTCTGGCTATGGCCTTGAAACCGCGCGCCACTTCCACTCGCAGGGCTGGAACGTCATCGCCACCATGCGAACGCCGAACCAAGACCTCTTGCCCCGATCCCACCGGATCCGCGTGCTGGCGCTCGACGTGACGAAGCCCGAAAGCATCGCCGCCGCGCTTGCAGCGAGCGGGCCCATCGACGTGCTCGTCAACAACGCGGGCATTGGCCTGTTTGGCGCCTTCGAGGCCACGCCGATGGCCACGACGCGCGAGGTGTTCGAGACCAACACGTTCGGGGTAATGGCGATGACCCAGGCGGTGCTGCCCCAGTTCCGTGCGCGCAGGTCGGGCGTGGTGGTGAACGTGACCTCCAGCACGACGCTGGCGCCGATGCCGATGGTGGCCGTCTACACCGCGAGCAAGATGGCCATCGAAGGCTTCACCGCGTCGATCGCGTTCGAGCTCGAAGCGTTCAACGTGAGCGTGAAGCTGGTCGAGCCAGGCTACGGACCGACCACGCGCTTTACCAGCAACGGGGGACCGCGCATGGAGGGCCTGATCCCCGAGGCGTACGCGCCTTTCGCGCAGCGCATCTTCGCTTCACTCTCGCAACCGGCAGCGGTGACGACCGAGGCCGATGTGGCCGAAGCGGTGTGGCGTGCCACCAGCGACAGGTCCGGGCTGCTTCGGTTTCCGGCAGGTGCCGATGCGGTAGCGCTGGCTCATTCGGAGAGCGTCGAAGGGCATCTGGCCCTTCGACGGTTCGCCGCACCAGGTATCGGAGCCCAATCGCCCCGGATGCTGGCACATCCCGACACGCCCGAGGCATAATCGTGAAACTGGTTTCACCGAGACCCGAATCCTATGCCGCGCCCAGTTACCCGACCTGTGTCCGACCAGAAACCTGCAGAGAAATTCACCATCCAGGACGTTGCCGACTATGCGGGCGTCTCCAAGGCAACCGTATCGCGCTACCTGAACCGGGGCGGCGAGCAGTTGTCCGCGGACGTCGAGGCGCGCGTCGCCGCGGCCATCCGCGCGCTCGGCTATAGCCCCAGCCCGATGGCGCAGGGGCTCAAGCGCGGCAAGTCGCGCCTGATCGGGCTGGTGGTCGCGGATGTCTCCAATTCGTTCTCGGTGGCCGTGCTGCGCGGCGTCGAGAAGGCCTGCCGCGACGCCGGCTATATGGTGATGCTGTTCAACCTCGGCAATGACGAGCAACTTGAGCGCGAAGCCATTCGCTCGCTGTCGGCCTACCGGGTCGAGGGCTTTATCCTGCACACGCTGGGCCACGATGCCGGCGCCCTGGCCGATGCGGCGCAGTTGGGCAAGCCAGTGGTACTGGTCGACCGCAAGGTCGGCGATGCCGAAGTCGACCTGGTGGCCCTGGACAACCAGACCGCCGTCCAGGAAGCCGCCGGCCACCTGGTCGAAGCCGGCTATCGGCGCCTGCTGTTCATCAGCGAGCCGATCAAGGCCATCAGCTCGCGCAACGAGCGGGCGCGCGCGTTCCAGGCCTTTGTCGCCGAACACGCGGGCACGGTAAGCGGGACTGTTTTTGAAGCCCAGCGGGGTGACGACGATGCCCTGGATGAAGCGCTGCTCGCGATGCGCCGTGGCACCGGACAGGCACCCGTTGCCGTGCTGGCGGCCAACGCAGTGATCTCGCTGCGCGTGGCCGCATCAGCCGCCAGACTGGGGTGGCAACTTGGCGCCGACCTGGGCCTGATCGGCTTCGATGATCCGGAATGGGCTGCACTGGTCGGTCCTGGCCTCAGCGCCATTTCCCAGCCCACCGACGATATTGGGCGCGTTGCCACCAACTGCCTGATCGAGCGCCTGCAAGGCGCGCAACTGCCGCCACGCCGGGTGCTGTTGCCCGGCACGCTGGTCACGCGCGGATCCACCCGCCGCGCCTGATTGCAGAGCCCTTCCCCACCGGCGTCCGCCGTGCCCGCCTGATCCACGCCTGCACCCGCTTCGCACGTCCAGCGGGTGCCTGACGTGCCTGTTTCCGCATCCGCCAAACGCAGTTTTTGCCCGTAAGGGTTTCCACGGCTGGATCTCTGAAACCGGTTTCCTATAATTCTGAAACCGGTTTCACGACGGTGCTTGCCAAACGCTGCGACGCCAGCGACACATTCCATAACCGTGCAGGAGACACTGATGAACGTCCAACGCTTGTTGCGCCGCGTAGCCGCGCCCGTGCTGACTCTGCTGGTCCTGACCAGCGCCGCTTTCCCCGCCCAGGCGCAGACCGTCGCCGAGATCGTCAAGAAGGGCAAGGTCACCATCGGCGTGGTAACCGGCGCCCCGCCCTTCGGCACCACGGACGCCACCGGCAAACCCGCCGGCTATGACGTCGACGTGGCCAACCTGCTCGGCAAGTACCTGGGCGTGCCGGTCGATATCGTTCCGCTCACCTCGCCCAGCCGGATTCCGGCGCTGGAGGCCGGCAAGGTCGATTTCCTGGTCGCGACGCTGGCGCCGACGCCCGAGCGGGCGCGGGCCATCATGTTCAGTGCGCCCTACAGCGCGTTCGAGCTGACCATCTTCGCGCCCGTCGCTGCCAAGTACGCCAAGCTGACGGAGCTCGGAAAGAAGAAGGTGGGCGTGACGCGTGGTACCACGCAGGACACCGCGCTGACCCGGCTGGCCGTGCCCGGCATGAATATCGTCCGCTTCGAGGACGATGCCACCTGCGCGCAGGCGCTGATCAGCAACCAGGTCGAAGCCATTGCCCTGCCCAATATCACCGGCAACGAGATCATGAAGGCGCGCGGCGCCGGCAAGTTCGACGCCAAGTTCGCGTTCTCGGTGCAACCCAATTCGATGGCCGTGCGCCGCGACGCCTTCGAGCTGCGCCAATGGCTCAACACCACCATCTCCTACGTCAAGCTGAACGGCGAACTCGATGCCATTGCACAGAAGTGGACCGGCAAGGCGCTGCCCGCGCTGCAAGCGTTCTGAACCAGGCCGTCTGACGTTGCGCGCCAGCGCCAGCCGGCATGCCAGGAGACCCGCATGAACTATCAATTCGAATGGACGCCGGTGTTGTCGCAGCTGGACCGCTTCGCGGAAGGCGCGGCGATGACGCTGGCGCTCAGCTTCGGCTCGATCCTGCTTGGCACCGTGATCGGCACCGCCGGCGCCATTGCGGCCGCGTTTGGCGGTCCGTGGCTGCAGCGTGCCACCAGGGCCTACGTCGAAGCCATCCGCAACACGCCCTTCCTGATCCAGCTCTTCATCATCTTCTTCGGCTTGCCAACCGTGGGCCTGCAGATCGATGCCGTCACCGCCGCGGTGATTGCCATGACCGTCAACCTCGGCGCCTACTCGACGGAAATCATCCGGGCCGGCCTGCAGGCGGTTCACCGCTCGCAACTCGAGGCCGCCGCCGCGCTGGGCATGACGCGCTGGCAGCTGATCCGCCACGTGGCCCTGGTGCCGGCCTTCGAGAAGGTCTATCCGGCCCTGACCAGCCAGTTCACGCTGATGATGCTGACGTCGAGCGTGGTGTCGACGATCTCGGTGGAAGAGCTGACGGCGGTCGCCAGCCAGGTCGATTCGCAGACCTTCCGCACCTTCGAGAGCTACATCCTGGTCATGTTCATCTACATCGGGCTGGCACTGCTGCTGCGCGCCATGTTCGGGCTGATCGGCAACCTGGTGTTCAAGCGGCGCCGCGTGGTGGCGCGCGCACGAAAGCTGGCCCGCACAGCCCGCGTCGTGCCCGTGGCGCAAACGGATCTGACGGCGGCGGTTGCAGGGAGCGCGAAATGATTACCGAGTTCTCCTGGAATCATCTTGAAATCCTGCTGCTGGCAGCGCGCTGGACGCTCTGGGTAACCCTGCTCGCCTTCGTCGGCGGCACGCTGGCCGGTTTCCTGGTGGCGCTGGCGCGTACCTCCAGAAGCCCGCTGCTGCGCCTGGCCAGCACGGCCTATATCCAGGTCGTGCAAGGGACGCCGGTGCTGATCGTGCTGTTCCTGAGCTACTACGGACTCTCCGTGCTCGGGCTCAAGCTGTCGCCGATGGTCGCGGCCATGCTCGCGATGTCGATCTACGCCAGCGCCTATCTTGGCGAGATCTGGCGCGGCTGCATCGAGGCCGTGCCACAGGGGCAGTGGGAAGCCAGCGAGGCGCTCGCCCTCACCCGCTGGCAGCAACTGCGCTTCGTGGTGCTGCCGCAGGCCGTGCGGCTGGCCTTGCCGCCCACGGTGGGGTTCTCGGTCCAGCTGGTCAAGAACACCTCGATCACTTCCATCATCGGCGTCATCGAACTGACCCGCGCCGGCCAACTGATCAACAACGCGACCTTCCAGCCCTTCGCGGTCTTCGTCGTCGTCGCACTTATCTACTTCGCGCTCTGCTTCCCGCTGTCGGCGGCAGCCCGGCGCATGGAAAGGAGGCTCCATGTCAATCGTTGAAGCAAAAGGCGTGCACAAGTCATATGGCGCCGTCGAAGTCCTGAAGGGCGTTTCGTTTGCGATCGAGCCGGGCCAGGTGGTCGCCATCATCGGCCGCAGCGGCTCCGGCAAGAGCACCATGCTGCGATGCCTGAATGGCCTGGAGACGATCAACGCCGGCAACATCACCGTCGCCGGGCACAAGCTGGATCACGACCGCAAGCGTTTGCTCGACCTGCGCCGCGACGTGGGCATGGTGTTCCAGAGCTACAACCTGTTTCCGCACCTGACCGTGGGCCAGAACATCGCGCTGGCTCCGGCCATCGTGAAGAAGATGGCTGCGAGCAAGATCGACGGCATCGTTGCCCAGGTGCTGACCCAGGTCGGCCTGCTCGACAAGAAGGACTGCTACCCCGAGCAGCTCTCGGGCGGCCAGCAGCAGCGCGTGGCCATCGCCCGTTCGCTGGCGATGGAGCCCAAGGTGATGCTGTTCGACGAGGTCACCTCCGCGCTCGACCCCGAGCTGACGGCGGAAGTGCTTCGGGTCATGGAGAACCTGGCCGCCTCCGGCATGACCATGGTGCTGGTCACGCACGAGATGGAGTTCGCGCGCCGCATGGCGCATACCACCATCTTCATGCACCAGGGCAAGGTGCACGAGGCGGGCCCGTCCAAAGCGCTGTTCGCGCAGCCGCGGACGCCGGAACTGCAGCAATTCCTCAGCGCGGGAGCACTGAAATGAGCCAGTGGCAAGCAGATGGTTCTTCACGCCCGCCGGTGCTGATCTCGCTGACAGCCTATGGCGCCGACCTCGCCCTGCGCGACGGACAGGCTGCGCTGGCACGGATCGCCGCGGCCGCTGGCGCGGACGGCGTGGAATTCCGCAGCGAACTCCAGCGCGGGCACAAGGATGAAGTCAGGGAACAACGCGAGGTCGCCGGGGAGCATGGACTGAGCGTGGTCTGGTCCAGCCCGGAAGGCCTGTGGAATGACGCAGGCAGCCTCGATGCCGCCGCGCTCGACCGTGCCTTCACGACCGCGCTGGCGCTCGATGCGACCCGGGTCAAGATGTCGCTTGGCGGCTATCGGCAAGGCACGGCGCTGGAAGCGCTGCTTCCCTGGCTGCGGCACGATGGCATCGAACTCGTCGTGGAAAACGACCAGACCGCCCAGGCCGGCACCGTACCGCCGCTGCGCGATTTCTTCGCGCGTACCAGGGCGCTCGGCGAGTCCGTACCGATGACTTTCGACATGGGCAACTGGCACTGGACCGGCGAAGACCCGCTCGACGCCGCGCAAGTCCTCGGCGCCGGCGTCGACTACGTGCACTGCAAAGGCGTGCAGCGCACGCCCGCCAAATGGATCGCAGTGCCGCTTGACCAGTCGGCGGCACCCTGGCGCAGCGTCTTGCGCCGCCTGCCCTCGCACGTTGCGCGTGCGATCGAATTCCCGCTGCAAGGCGAAGACCTGGTGCAGGTCACGCGCCATCATGTCGAACTGCTGCGTTCGGTGGAGGTCCCCGCATGAGCACCGATCTTGACGTGGTCACGCTGGGCGAGGCGATGCTGATGCTGGTCGCCGGCGAAGCCGGGCCGCTCGAAGGCGCGCAGACTTTCCACAAGCGCACCGCCGGTGCCGAGACCAACGTGGCCATCGGCCTGTCGCGCCTGGGCCTGAAGGTCGGCTGGGCCAGCCGGCTGGGCGACGACTCGATGGCGCGCTACCTGCTCGGTGAAATGCAGCGCGAAGGCGTGGATTGCAGCCAGGTGGTGTGCGAGCCCGGTGAGCGCACCGGCTTCCAGTTCAAGGGCCGGGTCGACGACGGGGGCGATCCGCCCGTCGAATACCACCGCCGCGGCTCGGCGGCGAGCCGCATGAACCCGGAGCACCTGGACGGCAGGTGGCTGCGGCGCTCGCGGCACCTGCACGTCACCGGAGTGTTCCCCGCGCTGGCCGCAGGCACGCAGGCTGTCACGCGCCAGGCCATCGCCACCATGCAGGCCGCCGGCCGCACGATCTCTTTCGATCCCAACCTGCGGCCCACGCTGTGGGCCACGCCCGAGGTGATGCGGGAGACGCTGAACGACCTGGCGCAGCAGTGCGACTGGGTGCTGCCCGGCATCGAGGAAGGCCGCTTCCTCACCGGCCATGCCGAGCCGGAGCGCATTGCCGCCTTCTACCGTGCCCGCGGCGCCAGGCTGGTGGTGGTGAAGCTGGGCGCCGACGGCGCCTACTTCGATGGCGAGGCCGGCACCGGCCATGTCGAGGCATTCAGCGTCGAGCGTGTCGTCGACACCGTTGGCGCCGGCGATGGCTTTGCCGTGGGCGTAATCAGCGCACTGCTGGAGGGCCGGTCAGTAAGCGACGCCGTCCGGCGCGGCGCCTGGATCGGCGCCCGCGCGGTGCAGGTGCGCGGCGATACCGAAGGCCTGCCGACCCATGCCCAGCTGGCGGCCGCCAGTTTATGAAGCCACTGCAAGGATTACCCATGCGCAAGAATGTCCTGGTGTTCCGCCCGATTCCTGACGACCTGCTCGCCAGGATCGAGTCGGAGCATGACGTGATCGTGGCGGATCCGCGCCAGCCGGCACAACGGTCGGCCTTCCGCGCCGCGCTGGCCAACGCCCATGGCCTGATCGGCTCCAGCGTGAAGCTCGGCGCCGTGGAACTGGCCGACGCCGGCCGGTTGGAGGTGATCTCAAGTATTTCGGTCGGAGTCGACAACTACGACCTACCCTGCCTGCACCGGCGCGGCATCACCCTGTGCCATACGCCCGGCGTACTCACCGAGACCACCGCCGACACCGTCTTCGCGCTCATCATGGCCACGAGCCGTCGGCTGGTCGAACTGGCGGCCCACGTGAGCGAAGGCCGCTGGACTGCCAATATCGGTGAAAGCCTGTTCGGCTGGGACGTCCACGGCAAGACCCTGGCGATACTGGGCTTCGGACGCATCGGCCAGGCCGTAGCGCGCCGCGCGGCGCTCGGCTTCGGCATGGAGGTGCTCTATGTCAACGAGACTGCTGCGGAGCCGCCCGACCTGGCGGGACGCGCCACCCGGACGAATCTCGACGATGCCTTGCAGCGCGCCGATATCGTCGCCGTCACGCTGCCCCTGACCGACAGCACGCGCGGCCTGATGGGCCTGCGCGAGTTCGCGCTGATGAAGCCGGGCGCCATCTTCGTCAACGGCGCGCGAGGCCAGATCGTGCAGGAAGACGCGCTGCTCGCGGCGCTCGACAGCGGCCACCTGCGCGCGGCCGGGCTGGACGTCTTCGCCATCGAGCCGATGCCACAGGATTCACCGCTGCGCAGCCACCCCAGGGTCACAGCCCTGCCCCATATCGGCTCGGCCACGCATGAGACCCGGCGCGCCATGGCCGAACTCGCCACGCGCAACCTGCTGGACGCGCTCGCCGGGCGGCAGCCCGCCGCGCGCTTCGACCTCGCGGCCTTTGCCGCCCAGGCAGCCGCCTGATTCTCCCCGCAAGGACACCCCGCAATGCCCGGTTCCATTCCCACGCTGTGCGGCTCGATCATGGGCGAGCCCTTCACCTTCAATGTCCGCATCCACAATGCCGCCTATCGGGCGCTCGGGATCGACTACACCTTTGTGTGCTTCGGGGTGCAGGACGTGCCCGGCGCGGTGCGATCGATCCGCGCGCTCGGCGTGCGCGGCATGAATGTCTCGATGCCGCACAAGCAGGCCGTTATCCCGCACCTCGACCATCTCGACGAGACCGCCCGCGCCATCGGCGCGGTCAACACCATCAACAATATCGATGGCGTGCTGACCGGCTGCAACACCGACTGCATCGGCGCCGTACGGGCGTTCCGGGAGGTGACCGAAGTGGCCGGCAAGGGCATTGCGCTGCTGGGCGCGGGCGGCGCGGCGCGGGCGATGGCCTATGGCCTGCGCGAGGCCGGCGCCAGCGTGACCGTGTTCAACCGCACCGCGGCACGCGGCGAGGAACTGGCCGCCTCGCTTGGCCTGCGCTTTGGCGGCGGGTTGACGGACTTCCGCGCGGCGGACTTTGACATGCTCGCCAACGCTACCGCTGCCGGCTTCCGGGCACCCGACGTCAACCCGGTCGCCGGACAGCTCGCCGCACACCTGATCGTCATGGACGCTGCCTTCATCCCGGTCAGGAGCAAGCTGATCCGCGATGCCGCCGCGCTTGGCTGCCGCACCATCGACGGCACGCGCATGATGCTGCACCAGGCCTGCGCCCAGGTCGAGTTCTACACCGGCTGCGCACGCGCGCCGATCGAGGCGATGGAGGCGGCGCTGCTCGAGGAGATTGCGCGCCTGTCTTGAGCCCCGCTGCCGCCCTTGGCTCTTCTGGATCGATGCGGACGCGCTGCCTCACTTCCGCAGGTTGGTTCTGGCCACCAGTGCCTTCATCACCGCGTTGTCTGCCGCGATCATCGCCTTGAAGCTCGCGGCGTCGGCATAGGCAATCCCAAGGTTCTGCCGGCCCAGCGCCGCCACGAAGACAGGATCCGCCACCGCCTTGCGGCGGGCGGCCGCGAGAGTTTCGAGCACTTCAGGTGGCGTGCCCCTGGGCGCGGCCAGTCCGCGCCATGTGCCGATCGAGAGGTCGATACCGCGCTCACGCAGCGTCGGAACGTTCTCGAAGCCCCTGACACGCTGCCCGGCCATCACCGCGAGCGTCTTCACCTTGCCTGCGGCCACATAGGCCGATACCTCGGCCGGACTGACGGCCACCGCGTCGATATGCCCGCCCATCAACGCCACCAGGGCCGGCGCCGCACCGGAGAACGGCACATGATTGAATTTGACGTACGCCTTGTCCTCCAGCGCCGTCGCCGCCAGGTGCCAGATCGAGCCCGGCCCGGAATTCCCGACCTGCACCTCCCCCGGGTGCGCCTTGGCGAATTCCAGGAACACCTCGATGGTGTTCCAGCGCGAGTCGGCCTTGACCGTGATGGCAGACGGATCGGCATTCAGGCGTGCGATCGGCACCAGCTCGGCGGCGTCGAAGGTGGTCGGCCCGAGATGCGGGACGATCACGGCTTCGGCGATGATGATGCCGAGCTTGTAGCCATCCGGCCTGGCGCGAGCCACATCCGTCATGCCGATGGCGCCGCTGGCACCCGGCTTGTTCACCACGGTCAGCGGCTGCGGCAGATACTTGCGCATGGCTTCGCTGAAGGCCCGCGCAACGGTGTCGGTACCGCCGCCAGCCGTGCTTGGCACCACGAGTTCGACAGGATGGTCCGGGTAGGGCGCCGCGGGCGCCTGCCCGACTGCAGCCAGTGAGGCCAGCAGGGCGGCCATGTGAAACAGCTTGCGGGGCAATTGCATCTGTGGCTCTCGATTCAGGGTGGTCGGCAAAGTTGCTTCCATGGGGAAGCCCCGGATACACAACGTGAAAGACCATCGGTGTGAGCAGCCGGCCGGCCAGCGCGAACCGTCCCTTGACTTGCCCTGGTTATAGTCCGTGCGGCACAAGCACTTTGTGCAGCCATTCCTGCTCGCGCAGTCCAGTACCGATCTCGGCCTTGATGGCGTTCTCCTTCATGGCAGTAGCCCTGACAGCATCGAGGATGGCGTCTGCCTCCGCGGCGGGGAACGTCACCACGCCGTCTTCATCGCCCACCACAATATCGCCCGGTGAAATCACCTGGCCGCCCACGGAGACCGGCACGTTCATCGCACCTGGCCCCAGCTTGTAGGGACCACGGTGACTGACCCCGCGCGCATAGCAGGGGAAATCCGCCTCATGAAACGCTGCGGTGTCGCGGATGGCGCCATCGAGCACAAAGCCAGCGCAGCCTCTCTGCTGCGCATACAGCATGATGAGTTCGCCCACCAGTGCATTGGTGCAGTCGCCACCGCCATCGGCCACCAGTACGTGCCCCGGCTGAAGCTCCATCAATGCCTTGTAAATGAGAAGGTTGTCGCCAGGCCTGGCCTTGACGGTGAATGCCGTCCCAAGAAGCTTCCTGCTACGGTTGAAGCGGGTCAATCCGGTCACCCCCGACAACCGCTGCAAATTATCGCTGATATGCGCGGTAACCACATCCTGGAGTGCTTCCACCACTCGCGCCGGTGCCAGTTGGGGAGCGGGATTGATAACGAATGCTGAGGCAGCCAAGGTCAGACTCCATTGCCTTAGGGTTTCGCCTGCTCACGAAAATTTCGCCAGCGGCACATTGGCTTGCACTCTCACCCACCTGGAGTGTTCTGTAAATTCCGATGAATAGAACGTTTCATTCTGCCAAACCTATTGATTGCGGAATGCTTTGGCTACCGAGGCATTCCCCGAACTTTTCCGGCCGAGATTGCGGCGATCGCGGCCTCGACCATCGGATTCTCCCGGCTGG
This sequence comes from Cupriavidus sp. SK-4, assembly GCF_000611125.1. Classification (NCBI taxonomy): domain Bacteria; kingdom Pseudomonadati; phylum Pseudomonadota; class Betaproteobacteria; order Burkholderiales; family Burkholderiaceae; genus Cupriavidus; species Cupriavidus sp. SK-4. The sequence goes on along the minus strand of NZ_JFJW01000057.1, from coordinate 61,362 downwards.
TCGACCAGGCCATCGCAGTCGTCACCACCTTGACAGCCTCTTTCAGCGGCTTGACCACGACATTCTCCGGCGCGGCCTTCTTCAGTGAGGCAGGCACCAGCGCAATCCCCTGCCCACATCCGACAAAGGCAATCTGGGACGAGACGCTGCGCACTTCGTGCAGGACACGGGGCGAGAAGCCGGCTTCCCTGCAGGTCATGATGAGGCTGTCATAGTAGACCGGGCTCACGTGCCTGGAGAAGATGACGAACGCCTCATCCGCCAACGAAGCCAGGCGAATGCGGGGCATCTCGGCCAGCCGGTGCGTCCTCGGCAGGGCAACGGCGAGACGGTCTTCCTTGAGCGGCACGGATTGGATGGATGCGCCCAGCTCGCCTTCAAGCCGGGCGAACGCCAGGTCCACGTCGCCCCGTTCGAGGGCCGGCACGGCCTCCACGCTGTCAATTTCCTTGACGGAGATGGTCAGCTGCGGATGCTGTGCCTTGAGATACTCGATCAGTCCCGGCAACGTATCGACCATGGCGGACGAGATGGCGCCGATGGTCAGCATGCCGCTCTGCCCCTGGACCGCCTCTCTGACCGCCAGTTCGAGCCGCTCAAGCTGCTCGGCGAATTTCTGCACTGCCGGCAGTATCGCGGCCCCGACGGGTGTCAGCTTTGCGCCTCGGCGCGACCGCTCGAACAGCTTGACCTTCAGCGCACTCTCCAGCGTCTGGATCTGCTCCGTCAGCGGCGGCTGGGACATGCCCAGCCGTTTCGCCGCACGCCCGAAGTGCTCTTCTTCGGCAACCGCCAGGAACAGCCACAGATGTCGAACCAGTCTGAAGTTGATCATTTTTCTCTGATACGTTGAACCTATGGAAAGCTTCCAATCTTCGGAATTTACAGATTCAACTGTAGCGCCCAAAGTGAAAGCCCTGCAACCTGAGTCGACCCCAGCATGACAGCCGCCTTGCTTGACCGCCTTGCTTCCCTGGACACGAACACCGTTTCCGATGCGCTCGATTTTCTTGACCTGCGCGGCGCCACCTACGGAATCCGGCCGCTCTGGGACTGCCCGAAGATCGTCGGCCGTGCCAGTACCATCCAGCTCGGACCGAAAACCGATGCGAAGCCGACGGTACATCTGATCTCCCCCGTCATCGCCGAAGTCCGGAGCGACGACCGCATCCTGGTGATTGCCGGCGGCACCGAGGGTGTGTCCTGCTGGGGCGACATCCTCGCCAACGCGGCGACCGCGAAGAAGATCCGTGGCTCCGTGATCGACGGCGTCAGCCGCGACATCGAGGGCAGCGAATCCATCGGCTACCCGGTCTTCGGCCGCGGCGTGACCATGGTCAGCGCGCGCAATCGCGTGGTGCAGGTGGGATCCGGCGAACCAGTGGTCTTTGGCGGCGTCGTCGTGAACCAGGACGACTACGTGATTGCAGACCGCTGCGGCACGGTATTCGTGCCCGCTGCGCGTATCGAGGAAGTGCTTGACCTGGGCGAGCGCATCGCCCGCCGCCAGGACGGCATGGTCCAGGCGGTACGTGCCGGCCGCTCGGTGGCCGAAGTCATGCACGACAAGGAATTCGAAGCCATCAACGCAAAGGAAGCAAAATGAGCGCGCTGGACAAGGAACTGGTTTCCCTGTTCGAAGGCCTGGATACGCCAGGCGTCTCTGACGCCATGGACAAGCTCGGGCTGCCGGGCCAGTGCCTGGGCATTGCGCCGCTGGACAACTACCGCCAGACCGTGGTCGGGCCGGCCTACACGGTCAGGTATGTGCCGGCAAGCACGCCGCCGGGCACGGTCGGGGACTTCATTGACGACGTGGCCGCCGGCGACGTGGTGGTCATCGACAACGACAGCCGCACCGACTGCACGGTCTGGGGCGACATCATGACGCAATACGCCGGCGCCCGCGGCATTGCCGGCACCGTGATCGACGGCGTTTGCCGCGACGTCTCCAGGGCACTGGGCGACGGCTATCCCCTCTTTACACGGGGACGCTTCATGCGTACCGGCAAGGACCGGGTCCAGGTCGAAGCCGTCAACACCCCGGTCTCGATCGGCACGGCCCGCGTTTGTCCGCGCGACATCGTGGTGGCCGATGCCAACGGCGTCGTGGTGGTGCCGCGCGAACGCGCGCGTGAAGTCGCCGAACTGGCACGGACGATCGAGGCGGTCGAGTCAAGGATCCGCGAGCACATCGCCGGCGGCAAGACGCTGGGCCAGGCGCGTGAGGCCCTTGGTTATCACACCCTGCAGAGGAAAGCGTGATGCAGCCCGACCTTGCACGACTGAACCTCAACCTGGCCAGCGCGCAGGCTTCGGCGACTTACAAGATCATGGATCGCGTGGCCGCGCGGCGAGCCGCCGGCGCGCGGATCATTTCGCTGAGCGCCGGCGAACCCGATTTCGACACCCCGGCACATGTCTGTGACGCCGCGATCGAAGCGATCCGTGCGGGCCACACGCGCTACACGCAAGTGGCAGGCATGCGCCCGCTGCGCGAGGCGATTGCCGCCAAGTTCCAGCGCGAGAATGGCCTTGACGTAGGCTGGCAGGACACCATCGTCTGCAGCGGCGGCAAGCAGGTGATCTACAACGCCTTGTCGGCGACGCTGAATGCCGGGGACGAAGTGATCGTGCCAGCGCCTTACTGGGTCAGCTACCCGGAGATGGTCCAGTTGTCCGGGGCAGTTCCCGTCATCGTCTCGTGCGGCGCGGATGTCGGCTTCAAGCTGACGCCCGACGCGCTGGCCCGCGCCATCACCCCGCGCACGCGCTGGCTCATCCTGAATTCGCCATCGAATCCTACCGGCGCTGTCTACACGCGCGATGAACTGGCGGCGCTGGCAGAGGTCCTGCTGGCCCACCCGCATGTGCTGGTGCTGTCGGACGATATCTACGAGCACCTGACCTTCGACGGTGCCGGCTTCCATACGATCGCGGCAGTGGCACCGCGCCTCGCCGCGCGCACGCTGACCATGAACGGCGTGTCCAAGGCCTACGCCATGACTGGCTGGCGCATCGGCTTCGGCACCGGACCGCGCTGGCTGCTGGAAGCGATGGAGAAGGTCCAGGGCCAGCAGACCTCCGGCGCCTCCTCGATCTCCCAGCATGCCGCACTGGCCGCGCTGAACGGGCCGAAGGACTTCATCCGGGAATCGCGTGCCGTGTTCGAGGAACGCCGCAACCTGATGGTCGGCATGCTCAACGAGACCCCGGGGCTGGCATGCCCGGTGCCTGCGGGCGCGTTCTACGCGTTCGCATCCTGCGCAGGCATGCTGGGCCGGCGCACGGCCGCAGGTACCTTGCTGGCCACCGACGAGGACGTCGCCGGCGCGCTGCTGGATGAAGCCAACGTGGCGGTCGTGCATGGCAGCGCGTTCGGGCTGGGCCCCTATATCCGGATTGCCTATGCCCTCGACACCGATTCGCTGCGCCAGGCGTGTCGGGCAATCCGGCAGTTCTGCCTGTCACTGAAGGACTAGGCAGCCTTTACGCCAACCAGCCAGGCCGGCAGGATCGTCACAGCCTGCCCCCTGCTCCCATCCGCCTGTAGAGGTCACCAGCGTGTCATTGCCAACAGCACTCACCAAGCAACGCCTGCCCTTATCCGTGGATGGCGCCAGCATCGACCTGTCATGCCTGCGTTCGGCCGGCGAAGGCCCTCCCCTTGTCTTCCTGCATGGCTTCGGATCGACCAAGGAGGACTATGCGGACGTCGTACTGCAGCCCAGGCTCGCGCACCGCGCGATCATCGCGTACGACGCGCCCGGCTGCGGGGAAACGGCTTGCGAAGACCTGTCGCGGGTTTCGATTCCCTTCCTCGTCGATATCGCGCTCGCCGTGCTGGACCACTACGGTGTCCAGCGTTTCCACCTGATCGGGCATTCCATGGGTGGGCTGACGGCCCTCATGCTGGCGCATCGCGTCCCGGACCGGGTCCTCAGTTTCATCGACATCGAAGGCAATGTGGCGCCGGAGGACTGCTTCCTGAGCCGGCAGCTCATCTCGCACCGCACGGATGACGCCGAAGCCTTCTTTGCGGACTTCATTGAGCGTACCTGGCAGTCCCCCTGCTTTTCCAGTCCGCTGTATGCGGCGAGCCTGCGGCACAAGGTTCGCGCCGACGCGGTCCGCGGCATCTTCGAATCCATGGTGGCATTGTCCGACCACGGCGACCTGATGACGAAGTTCCTGGGGCTGCCCTGCCCGCGGATGTTCATGTATGGCGAGCAGAACGCTACGCTGTCCTACCTGGAACTGCTGCAGCGCAACGGCGTGGAACTTGCCGAGATTCCGCGATGCGGGCATTTCCCGATGTATTCGAACCCGCCAGCGATGTGGGAACGGATCTCGGAATTTCTCGCCCCTCCATGAAGCCCCGCCGCCGGCGGCCATCAGGGTCATGGCTGCGCTCGCGTGCGGCGCAGCCGACAGCTTGAACTGCTCGGGGTACCTGCCCATGTAAGAACCCCCAAAAGTTGTCTCCAACTTCCGGGGGTCAGTTCACTTGCGGGAGGGGGAGCACCCAAACGGCGATTCAAGACCCGCGGCTCCGCAAAGGATAAGCGGGCCTGCAAGGCCGTGGCGCTAACGGGCTGACTCCTTCTTTGCCGCACGCGTGCGAGCGGCCTTGCGGGCCGCTTCGGAGCGACCGGCAGCGCCCTTGGTGCTGGCGGCCTTCTTCGCGGCAGCCGAGCGATCGGTCGCGGTGCGCTTGCTTGCTGCGCTCTTGGCCTGGGCGGACAGCGCCTTGGGAGAAGCACCGGCGGTGCTCTCGCGCTTGAGTGCCTTGAGCGCGGCCTGGGACCGCTTGGCCGTGCTTTCTGAACTCGCGCGTTGCGGCGCGGCCTTGGCGGCGGCGGCGGACTTGGTTTCCGCCTTGGTCGCGCCCTTCTTCGGCGGCACGTCGACGCCGGCGCGGCGCGCCTCCGACAAACCGATCGCTATGGCCTGCTTGGCCGAGCGCACGCCGTGCTTACCCTTGCGCACGGCTTCGATTTCGTCGTGAACGAAATGGCCGGCCTGGGTGGTCGGCGACTTGCCTGCTCTCTTGTCTGCCCTGGCTTGGGCTATGCTCGATGCCCTTGGCATGGTCGTCTCCATGACAGCCGCGGTCATCCGGCATGGGCCATGGCAGATGCAATGTCCGCGGCGCTGTTCAGGGCCCGCCATCTGCCGGCGGGTTGAAGATTCCCACGCAAATGTCGTTCCAGGCTCGCAACTGGCGTGCCACCGCCACTCATGGAGGCAACGGTTGTACAGCCGTCTGCGAAATCCGCGCACCTTGCGCCAAATCTACCCTGCGAGAGGCGGCCTACACCAGGCAACGCGGCGCCTGGAATTCGATCACGTCCTTGATGACGTCGCGCATCTCCGTGATCAGCAGGCGCGCGTCGTCGCGGCGCCATTGCACGACATAGTGCAGCGGTTCCAGCGCGCCGCCCTTCCTCAGGATCTGCAACACCCCGCGCGCTTCCAGCGCTTCGGCCCATTGCCTGGGCATGAAGGCAAAACCCAGTCCTTCCGCCACCATGCCGACCACGGCGCCCCAGCTGTTGCACACCAGGCGACGGTTGACCGCCATGCCGCGGGTGGCCAGCCACTGGTCAAGCACCCGGGTGCCGCCCGCGCCGACCGGCAGGGACAGCAGCAAATGCTCCGCCATCAGCCGCCGCGGATCGTCGGTACCGGTCTGGTCGATAAATGACCCGGTCGCGACCCAGACAAAATCGACCTGCGCGATCCGTTCCGACGCGAGGCTGCTGCGCGATGACGGCCCGGCGATCACCGCGAGGTCGAGTTCGCCATCTTCCAGGCGCTGCTCCAGCACCTGACCGATATCGACGTAGGGCTCGAGCTGAAGCTCGGGGTGCCGGATGGCCGTCTGCCTTACCAGCCGGGGCAGCCAGGTCAGGCCGCTCAGTTCGCCCAGGCCCACGCGGCAACGGCCTTGCAGGCCACGGCTCTGCCCCGCCGACTGCTGCAGCTCGGCAGCGACCCGCAGCAGTTCGCGAATACGCGGCAGCATCTGCTCGCCCTGCGCGGTCAGCTCGGCGCGGCGGCCGCTGCGGTCGAACAGCTGCACGCCGAGGGAGGTTTCGAGCTCAGCCACCCGCTTGGACAGCGAAGACACGGACAGGTGGCAGCGCTCGGCGGCTACCGAGAAGTTGAGGCAGGTCGCGGCCCAGTAGAAGGCTTCCAGTTGCTTGAGGGTCATGGGATCAGGGCCAACCCGAGGCGGCGATCTTTGTTTCCTAAAAGCGAAATTATATCTTCGTTATTTTTCGCTTTTATCGATTCTTGGTCGTTGCTAGATTGAAGCCTCGTCGTCGCCTTGCCACTTCACATCGACCATGCCTGCCATCCAAGCCCCTGCAGCAGCGACTTCCGCCAATGGTGCGGAAAGTGCTTCACGTGCCGCTGCTGCACCGACCGCGCCAGCCCGCAGGGCTGCCGCGCTGCGCACGCAGGTGCTTTCGCTGAACGACCTTGACCCGCTCGCCCGCCGCCGCCTGCCCCGGCCGCTGTACGCCTATGTCAGCGGCGCGGTGGAGGACAGCGTCTCGCTGAAGGAGAACCGCCGCGCCTTCGCCGAGATCGCGTTGCGGCCGCGCGTGCTCGCCGGCGTGGCCACGCGCGAACTGGGCTTCGAGCTGTTCGGCCGGCGCTATGCCGCCCCCTTCGGCGTTGCGCCCATGGGAATTGCCGCGCTGCTCGCTTACCGCGGCGACATCGTGCTGGCGCAGGCCGCGCAACAAGCCGCGGTGCCCGCGATCATGAGCGGTTCATCGCTGATCCGGCTGGAAGAAGTGATGGCGGCCGCGCCCGGCACCTGGTTCCAGGCCTACCTGCCCGGCGACATGGCGCAGATCGACGGGCTGTTGTCGCGCGTCGAGGCAGCAGGCGTATCGACGCTGGTGATCACCGTCGATACACCCGTTGCCGGCAATCGCGAGAACAATGTGCGCGCCGGCTTCTCGACACCGCTGCGGCCAAGCGCGAGCCTGGCATGGCAAGGCATCACGCATACACGCTGGCTGCTCGGCACCTTTGCGCGCACGCTGCTGCGGCACGGCATGCCGCATTTCGAGAACGCCTATGCGCACCGCGGCGCGCCCATCCTGTCGTCGCGCGTGCTGCGCGACTTCTCCGACCGCGCACATTTCACCTGGACGCACTTCGAAGCCATCCGCCGGCGCTGGAAAGGCACGCTGGTGGTCAAGGGCATCCTGACCGCGGAAGACGCCTTGCTGGCGCTCCGGCATGGCGTGGACGGGATCATCGTCTCGAACCACGGCGGCCGCCAACTGGACGGCGCCATCGCGCCGCTGCGCGTCCTGCCCGAGATCGTCGGCGCCGTGCCCAACCTGCCGGTGATGCTCGACAGCGGCATACGCCGCGGCACGGACGTGATCAAGGCGCTCGCGCTCGGCGCGCGTTGCGTCTTCGTCGGCCGGCCGTTCGCCTATGCGGCGGCGCTCGGATCCACCCCCGGCGTTGCGCACGCCATCGACTTGTTGCAGGCCGAGATCTCGCGCGATATGGCGATGCTCGGCCTGACCCGGCTGGCAGACATCAACCCTGCCTGCATCCGGCCTGCCGCTTCACTACCCCACATGCCCCCTCACCCGGAGACTTATCGATGAGCACGCTTCACGGCTTCCGCATCCACCCCAGGCCGGCGCTGACCGTCAGCAATGCGCTGCTGGAACGCTACCGCGGCTTCCCGGTGGCCAATGTCAGCGACGCAATGAGCCGCACCGTCGGCACCACGCAGCTGCGGCCCTATCACCGGCGCGATGGCGTCATGGCTGGCCGCGCACTCACGGTGCGCACACGCCCGGGCGACAACCTGATGGTGCACAAGGCGCTCGACCTCTGCGGTCCCGGCGATGTGATCGTGGTCGATGCCGGCGGAGCCGGCCCCAATGCCATCATCGGCGAGATCATGCTGGCGCTGGCGATCGCGCGCGGCGCAGCGGGCTTCGTCATCGACGGCCTGATCCGCGACAGCGACACCATTGGCAAGGAAACGCTCGCTGTGTACGCGCGGGGAATCTCGCACCGCGGTCCTTACAAGGATGGTCCCGGCGAATTGCATGTGCCCGTTTGCATCGACGGCATGGTGGTACGCTCCGGCGACCTGGTGCTCGGCGACGGCGACGGCCTGCTGGTGGTCGCGGCCGAAGATGCCGAGGAAATCGCCGCGCGCGTGGAGCACGTACAGCGCACCGAAGCAGCGGTGCTCGAGTCGATCGCGCAAGGCCGCGCTGATCGGAGCTGGGTCGAGCGCACGCTGCGCGAGAAGGGGGTGGCCGTATGAACGCGCCTGTCCTGCCGATGCCCGCCGCCGGCACGGTGGTCCGCTTCGACCACTGGCTGGACCCGGCCTTCGACCGCATCGTCACGGCCACGCCCGGCCTGACCCTGCACACCTGCGCCCGCGAAGGCGCCGACGCTGCAGCCTGGGACCGGCTGTCCAGCGCCCATGTCTACCAGATCTCGGCCGCCAAGGATGAGATTCCCCGCCGCTGGTTTGCCGACGCCGCGCTGCTGGCGCGCTGCCCCGAGCTGCTGGCGGTGTCGTCCAGCGGCTCCGGCTGCGACACCATCGACATCGATGCCTGCACCAAAGCCGGTGTCGCGGTGCTCAACCAGGCCGGCGGCAACGCCGACTCGGTGGCGGAGATGACGCTGGGCCTGATGCTGGCAGTGTTGCGCCGTATCGCCGAATCCGACCGCCGCCTGCGCGCGCACGACTGCGAGAGCCGTGAGGACCTGATGGGCCACGAACTGCGCGGCCGCACGCTCGGCCTGGTCGGCGTGGGCCACGCCGGCCGCCGCGTCGCCGTACTCGGCCGCGCCTTCGGCATGCGCGTGATCGGCTGCGATCCGGCGCTGGATGCGGTTGAGCTGGCCGCACGCGGCGCGCAGGCGGTGTCCTTCGACGAATTGCTGCGCAGCGCCGACGCGGTCTCGCTGCATTGCCCGCGCGACGCCACCACGCTGCGCATGATGGATGGCGCCGCCTTTGCCGCGATGCGGCCGGGCAGCATCTTCGTCAGCACCGCGCGCGGCGGCATCCACGATGAGGTCGCGCTGCATGCGGCGCTGGCCAGCGGCCATCTTGCCGGCGCCGGTCTGGACGTGTGGGACCAGGAGCCGCCACCGCGCGCCCATCCCGTGCTCGCGCTGGACAACGTCGTCGCCACCTTCCACACCGCCGGCGTCACGCACGAAGCGCGGCGCAGGAACGCCGAGCTGGCCGCCACCCAGATCGTCACGCTGCTGGGCAGTGGCGAGCGGCCGGAGCGGCTGGTCAACCCCGAAGTCTGGCCGCGAGCGCGCCTGCGCATTGCGGCGGCGATGCGGGTGCCAGCGTCGACGGTCACACCGTAGCAAAGCATTCATCATCGACGATATGCCGGCAACGAGACCGGCGAGGAGACACTTACCATGCACCCGACCCTAAGCCAACGGCGCCGGCGCTTCCCGCTTCGCCTTGCCGGCGCGCTCGCACTGGCGTGCGGCCTCGCCGCCGCTACCGGTGCCAGCGCAGAGGCGCCCTATCCCAACCGCCCGATCCAGATGATCGTGGCGTACGGTCCGGGGGGCGGCACTGACCTGGTGGCACGCCTGCTGGCCCGGCACCTCGAGAAGCAGCTCGGCGGGGCCACGGTGGTGGTACAGAACAAGCCCGGCGCGGGCGGTGCCATCGGCTTCGCCGAACTGGCCCGCGCCGCGCCGGACGGCTACACCATCGGCTTTATCAATACGCCGAACCTGCTGACCATTCCCATCGAGCGCAAAACCAGATTCACCTGGCGCAGCTTCGACCTGATCGGCAACCTGGTCGACGATCCGGGCGGCTTCACGGTGCACAACAGCAACGGCATCGACTCGCTGGCCGCGCTGGTCCGCCATGCCAAGGCGCATCCGGGAGAGGTGTCAGTCGGCACCACCGGCGTCGGCTCGGACGACCACCTCGCCATGCTGCTGTTCGAGAAGGCCGCGGGCGTCAAGCTGACTCACGTCGGCTACAAGGGCGCCGGCGACGTGCGTGCGGCGCTGGTCGGGCAGCAGCTCACCATCGGTGCCATCAATGTGGGCGAAGCGCTGCAGTACCAGAAAGGCGGCTCGCCGATCAAGTTCCTTGGCCAGATGGGCGCAACACGGGCAACGCTGGCCCCGAACGTGCCCACCTTCCGCGAACAGGGCTTCGACATCGAGCTGGCTTCGCTGCGCGGCCTGGCGGCGCCCAAGGGCCTGCCTGAACCGGTCAGGAAGAAACTGGTGGAGGCGATGGCGCGCGTGGTCGCGGATCCGCAGTTCCGCCAGCAGGCCGAAGCGATGTATGCGCCGTTGCGCTATCTGGCGCCGGGCGCCTACAGCGCGGAGCTGGAGCGCGGGGAGACGGGCTTCCGTCACCTGTGGAAAGAGATGCCGTGGCAGGAAAACTGAGCTTGCTGCAAACGCTGGGGGGCTGACTTCGTTGACCTCCCTGGCCCTCACCCCAACCCTCTCCCGCAAGCGGGAGAGGGAGCACCCAATCGGTTATGCGGACTCCGTGGGGGGCACGAGGAGCAGAGACCATTGAAGCAAAACCTCAGAACGAGCGCGGCATCCCCAGGATATGCTCGCCGATGTAGGAAAGAATCAGGTTGGTCGAAATCGGCGCCACCTGGTAGAGCCGGGTCTCGCGGAACTTGCGCTCGACGTCGTACTCCGCCGCGAAGCCAAAGCCGCCGTGATACTGCAGGCAGGCATTGGCCGCTTCCCACGACGCGTCCGCGGCCAGCAGCTTCGCCATATTGGCTTCGGCGCCGCAGGGCTGGTGCGCGTCGAACAGCTTGGCCGCCTTGAACCGCATCAGGTTGGCCGCTTCCACGTTGACGAAGGCCCTGGCGATAGGGAACTGCACGCCCTGGTTCTGGCCGATCGGCCGGCCGAAGACGATGCGCTCGTTGACGTACTTGGTCACCTTGTCGATAAACCAGTAGCCGTCGCCGATGCACTCGGCGGCGATCAGGGTGCGCTCGGCGTTGAGGCCATCCAGGATGTACTTGAAGCCCTTGCCTTCCTCGCCGATCAGGTTCTCCGCCGGAATCTCCAGGTTGTCGAAGAACAGCTCATTGGTCTCGTGGTTGACCATGTTGATGATGGGCTGCACCGTCAGCCCCTTGCCGATGGCCTCGCGCAGGTCCACCAGGAAGATCGACATGCCTTCGGACTTCTTCTTGCACTCGGCCAGCGGCGTGGTGCGGGCCAGCAGGATCATCAGGTCCGAATGCTGGACGCGCGAGATCCACACCTTCTGGCCGTTCACGACATACTTGTCGCCCTTGCGCACGGCAGTGGTCTTGATTTTGGTAGTGTCAGTGCCGGTAGTCGGCTCGGTCACCGCCATCGATTGCAGGCGCAGTTCGCCGCTGGCGATCTTGGGCAGGTACAGCTTCTTCTGTTCGGCGGAACCGTGGCGCAGCAGCGTGCCCATGTTGTACATCTGGCCGTGGCAGGCGCCCGAATTGCCGCCGGCCCGGTTGATTTCTTCCATGATGACGGACGCCTGAGTCAGGCCCAGGCCCGAGCCGCCATACTCCTCCGGGATCAGCGCGGCCAACCAGCCAGCCTGGGTCAGCGCGTTAACGAATTCCTCGGGATAGCCCCGCACTTCGTCAACCTTTCGGAAGTACTCCGACGAGAACTGGCCGCACAGGTCGCGCACGGCTTCACGGATTTCCTGGTATTCATCGATTCTGTTCTGCACAGCCTTGTCTCCAACAACTTTTGGGGTTAGTTCAGTTCAGCGGTCGCGCTCATCGCGAGGGCGCCGTCTTCATGGCGGATCCACAGCTCGACGGTCTTGCCGTCCTCGCTGCGCTTGCCGCAGACAAAAATGCGCTGGGGCACGAAGGTCGGCCGAACGCCCCGGAACGAGAAGCTCTTGACCACTGCATCCGGCAGGTTCTTGCGCACCAGTTCGAGCAGCAGCATCGCCTGCAGCGGACCGTGGACGATCAGGTCCGGGTAGTGCTCGACCGCGGTCAAGTACTGCTTGTCGTAATGGATGCGATGGCCGTTGAACGTCAGCGCGGAAAAGCGGAACAGCAGCACCGGGTCGGTCGCCACCTCGTGCACCCATTCTTCGCCTGTCGGCGCCGGCACCGGTTCCGGGGTGGGCGCGTTCGGCGATGCGTTCTCGCGGTAGACGATGTCGTGTTCTTCGGTAACCGCGAGTCCGTTGCCGCCGTAGTACTTGTGCTCCACCGTCACAAAGGCGAGCGAGCCGCTGCGTCCGGACTTGGCACTGACATCAAGGATGCGCGACGCCTTGGAAGCGGCATCGCCGATGCGCAGCGGCTGGTGGAACCACAGACGGCCGCCGGCCCACATGCGGCGTGGCAGCGGCACCGGCGGCAGGAAGCCGCCGCGGCTGGCGTGGCCATCGGAACCGATCTCGGATTGCCGGTGCAGTGGCAGGAAATAGAGCCAGTGCCAGAGCGGTGCAATGGCATCGCCGCGAACGGGCGCCGGGTCATCGTAGTCAAGCGTCGCCGCGAGTGCCTTGACGGGAAACGCTGTGACCTCGTCCTGGCTTTCGGTCGTCTTCCCAACCCATTCTTTCAACTTCACAACGTCCATCACGTCTCTCTGTGGTCTGATTGCCTGACCTCCACTATGCACGGTGCCGCCGCTGCTTCCAATTCGAAAGTTCGGAACGAGCCATTCGCTTCGACAGAAAGCATGGGCTGCCGCATACCCGAATGCAGTGTCCGGCAGAAACGGATCTACGCGGTACTGAAGTGCAGCGAGGAATGCGCGCGCCGGTCAGGAGGTCGCCCGGCCCGCCTGCCTGAGCAGATCCGCAGCACGTGCGATCACGGGCGCGTCGATCATTTCGCCATCCAGCTGGAACGCCCCCGGGCTCGACTTGGCGCCATCGATGACGCGCTGTGCCCACGCCAGTTGTGCCTCGGTAGGCCGATATGCGGTGTTGACCTCCGCTACTTGCAACGGATGGATGCAGAGCTTTGCGCCGAATCCGAGCCGGCGGCCACGAGCGCTGGCGGCGCGCAGTTCATCGACATCGGAGATGGAAACCGTCACCCCGTCCACCGGCGCCGCAATGCCCGCGGCCCGCGAGGCCAGGACCAGCATGGAGCGGAAGAACAGCAGCTCCTGGTCGTCGCCTTCGATACCCAGTTCCGTGCGGACATCCACAGTGCCGAAGATCAGGCGCTCGGCGCCCGGCGCGGCTGCAATATCCGCCACGTTGGTCATGCCGGCGGCGGTCTCGATCAGCGGCAGCACCTTGACCTCCGGTGGCAGGTGTCGCATGACCTCGGCGATTTGTGCCGCGCTCTCCGCCTTGGGCAGCACGATGCCCCGCACGCCCGGCTTCAGGCAGGCGCGCACGTCATCCTCGAACCAGCGCGTCTGCGTGGCGTTGATGCGGACCAGGCCGCTGCCGCCTGCGTCCAGGTAGTCCGCCAGCAGTTGCCTGGCGCGGTCCTTGTCGCCCTCGGACACGGCATCCTCCAGGTCCAGGATGACGCGATCGGCGCCCGATGCGTGGGCCTTGGCAAAGCGCTCCGGCCGGTTGGCGGGAACAAAGAGGTAGGAACGGGCGATAGCGGTGGTGGTCATGGGAGCGGTGTCTGGCAGATGGGCGAGCGCCTCCTCCGGCCCTCAGGTGACCGCGAAGAGGCGGAACAGGAACGGCCGTGGTCCGGCCGGGGATCAGATGGCGCCTTCGGTACGCAGGCGCGACACGTCGTCGGCGGTGTAGCCGAGTTCGCGCAGGAGGCCTTCGCTGTGTTCACCCAGGGCCGGGATGGCGTCCATGCGCGGCTCGAAGGCGTTCGGCATGCCGGGCGGCAGCAGTGCCGGAATCACGCCCACGGGTGAGCTGACCGACGTCCACCGCTCGCGTGCCTTGAGCTGCGGGTGGTTCCAGACATCGCGCATGTCGTTCATGCGGGCGTTGGCGATCTGGGCGCGCTCCAGGCGTTCGACCACCTGCTCGATGGTCAGTTCGGAGAAGACGTCGGTGATGATCTGCGTCAGCGCCTCGCGGCTCCCGGCGCGCAGGGAGTTGGTGACGAAGCGTGCGTCGGTGGCGAGTTCCGGCCGTTCCAGCACGACCCGGCAGAAGGCCTCCCACTCGCGCTCGTTCTGCAGGCCGAGAATGATGGTCTTGCCATCGCCTGCCGTGAACGGGCCATAGGGGAAGATGGTCGCATGCGAGGCGCCCGCGCGCGGCGGCGGCGTGGCGCCGTCGAAGGCGTAGTAGAGCGGATAGCTCATCCACTCGACCATGCTTTCCAGCATCGATACGTCGATATGGGCGCCCTTGCCCGTCTTGCCGCGCTGCAGCAGGGCCGCCAGGATATTGGTGTACGCATACATGCCGGCGGCGATATCCGCGATCGAGCAGCCTGCCTTGGACGGGCTCTCCGGCGTGCCGGTGATGGAGACGAAGCCGGACTCGGCCTGGATCAGCAGGTCATAGGCCTTCTTGTCCCGGTAGGGGCCGTCGTTGCCATAGCCGGAGATATCGCAGACGACGATGCCGGGATAGCGCTGCAACAGCGCTTCATATGACAGGCCGAGCCGGTCGGCGGCGCCCGGCGCCAGGTTCTGCACCAGCACGTCGGCCTTGTCCAGGATCTTCTGCAGGATGGCGGGCGCTTCCTGGTGCTTCAGGTCCAGCGCCAGGCTTTCCTTGGAGCGGTTGGTCCAGGCAAAGTGCGACGACATGCCGTCCACTCTCTCGTCATAGCCGCGCGCAAAGTCGCCGACCCTGGGCCGCTCGATCTTGATCACGCGCGCGCCCAGGTCCGCGAGCTGGCGGGTGCAGAATGGCGCAGCGATTGCATGCTCCAGGGAAACCACGGTAATGCCATCGAGGGGACGCATAACAGCCTTTTCGGGGGGAAGGATTGCGTTCGAGCTGCCATGGCGGCAACGAACGACTGGGATTCTGTCGGCGATGCAATTCGCCTCTGAGCAAGTCTCGCAGCGACGCAGGCCTGGGTAAATCTCGTTTTCTCGAAGCAGCCGTTCGTCTGCGCCGAAAACACTGAAGACGTACCGGTTTGCGACATATTTGACGCCTTGGTAAAGTTCAGCAGAAGGAGCACATATGCATTTTGACTTTGCCGATCTGAGGCTGTTTGCACGCATCGCCGAGGAGGAAAACCTGTCGCGTGGGGCGCGCAAGGCATTTCTGTCGCCCGCCGCAGCCAGCGCGCGGCTCAAGGCGCTGGAGGACCAGCTAGGCACCCGCCTCTTCTATCGGGAAAGCAAGGGCCTTGCCCTGACCCCTGCCGGCGAGCGCCTGCTGCGGCATACCCGGGTGATCGAGCGCCAGTTCGAGCATGTCAAAAGCGAGTTCGAGGAATATGCCAAGGACTCGGTCGGTCATATCCGCATTTTTGCAAACACCACCGCGGTGACGGAGTTCATGCCGGAGGTACTGGCGCGCTTCATGTCAGAGCGCCCCGCCGTCACCGTCGACCTGCAGGAACGCCTGACGCGGGACATCATCCGCGGCGTGCTGGACGGCAGCGCGGACCTTGGCATCATCTCCGGACCGGTGACCTCGGAAGGTCTGGAGGTCATCCATTTCAGTACCGACAAGCTGGTCCTGGCCACACCGGTCGGCCATCCGCTGACGCAGAAGCCGAACCTCGCTTTTGAAGACACGCTCGACTACGAGCATGTCAGCCTGCATGAAGGCAGCACCCTGCATGCCTTTCTTACCGAGCTGGTCCGCGACCAGCGGCGCAAGCTGCAGATCCGCATCCAGATCCGCAGCTTTGAAGCCATGTGCCGGATGATCGAGGCTGGCGTCGGCATTGGCGTGGTGCCGTTATCGGCCGCGTTGCGCCACCGGCAGACGATGAAAATCGAGATCATCGAGCTGCACGAACCGTGGGCGATCCGGGAGCGGGCGGTGATCGTGCGGGAACTGGAAGGGTTGCCGGGGTGCGCGAAGGCGTTGATCGACGAACTGATCGAGGTGGCGCAAGCGGCGGGCGGGAGCCCTGACAACGCGCTGTCATAATGCGTTTCAAACCGCTACCGGTTTGCTCCCCCGCCACAGGCTTCGGTAAGACACAATCAGCGGATCGTGAACGGATTGCCGGTGGCGGCTCCCGTGTTGATCCACACACTCTTGGTCTGCAGGTATGACTCGATCGCGGCGATGCCGTTTTCCCGGCCGAGGCCCGAGTCCTTGTAGCCGCCGAACGGCGACATGAAGCTGACGGCGCGATAGGTGTTGACCCAGACCGTGCCGGCCTGGATCTTCTCCGACATACGGAAGGCGCGGCCGATATCGGAGGTCCAAACCCCGGCGCCAAGCCCATAGCAACTGTCATTGGCAATCGCGATGGCTTCGGCTTCGTCCCTGAACTTCAGGATGGACAGCACCGGCCCGAAGACCTCCTCCTGCGCGATGCGCATCCCCGGCGAGACCCCGGCGAAGATGGTCGGCTCGACAAACCATCCCTCGCCGCAGGCCGCCGGCTTGCCGCCGAGCAGCAACTCCGCCCCTTCGTCCTGCGCGATCTTGATATACGACAGCACCTTTTCGTATTGAGCTGGTGTGGTGATGGGCCCCACCTGCGTGGAGGCATTCATCGGGTTGCCGAGCTTTGCCGTGCCGGCCAGCGCCAGCAGCTTCTCGACAAAGACATCGTGGATATCTTCCTGCAGCAGCAGCCGTGAACCGGCGATACAGGTCTGGCCGCTCGCGGCGAAGATGCCGGAGACGGCGCCGTTGACGGCGTCATCCAGGTTGGCATCGCTGAAGACAATGTTCGGCGACTTGCCGCCGAGCTCCAGGCTCACGTGCTTGAATTGCGCCGCACACTGCTGGTTGATCACGCGCCCGGTGGCGTCCGAGCCGGTGAAGGTCACCTTCTTGACCAGCGGATGCGTCACCAGCGGCGCGCCCACCTCGGCGCCAAACCCGGTCACGACGTTGAATACGCCCGCGGGAAAGCCCGCTTCCTCGAACAGCAGCGCAAGCTCGAGCGCCGACACCGAGGTGAACTCCGACGGCTTCACCACCACGGTACATCCCGCCGCGAGGGCCGGCGCGATCTTCCACGCCAGCAGCATCAGCGGCGAGTTCCACGGCGTGATGGCGGCCACCACGCCCAGCGGTTCGCGCCGGGTGTAGTTGAAGTAGCCCTTCTTGTCGAGCGGAATGACCGTGCCTTCGATCTTGTCGGCCAGCCCGCCGAAGTAATAGAACCACTGCGGCAGGTACTTGAGCTGGGCGCCCATCTCCGCCAGCAGCTTGCCGTTGTCCTGCACTTCGAACTCGGCCAGCCGCTCGGCGTCCCTTGCGATCAGGTCACCGAGCTTGCGCAGCAAGGCGCCACGCTGTGTCGCAGTCATCTCTGACCACGGGCCGGTGCGGAACGCCTGGTCGGCCGCCTGCACGGCGCGGTCGATATCCGCTGCGGTGCCGCGGGCGACTTCGGCCCAGGCCTTTCCCGTATAGGGATTCTGGGTTTCAAACCAGCGACCGTCGCTCGCATTGACGAAGGTGCCGTCGATGAACATTTGATACTGCTTCATGGCGTGCTGTCCGGGTTCGGGTTGGCAGACTAGAACGGCGCGAAGCCGAGATGCTCGCGGAAGCGGTTCTTGACGAAGGTGCCATCGCGCGGCGGCAGCGCCCGCTGCGGCTCGTCGGTCGAGATGTAGACCTGCGCCACGGTCATGCCGTCGGCCTGCTTGATGGCTTGCGTGAGCTTGCCCAGCTCATCGATATCGGAGATCTCGAGCGTCGTCGGCACGCCGACCGCCTTCGCCACCTGGGCCAGGTTGGTACCCAGGCTGGTGTGGCTCTGCTGCATGCCGGTCTCGCCGAAGTGGCCGTTATCGAGAATCACGATGTTCAGGTTCTTCTGCTGTTGCGCCGCCGCCGTTGCCAGGCTGCCGATGCCCATCAGCTGCTCGCCGTCGCCGGTGATGGCGATCACGGTCTTCCCGGGTTGTGCGATGGCAAGCCCGAGAGCCAGCGAGGTGGAGCCGCCCATCGCGCCCCACAGGTAGAAATTGCCGGGACGGTCGCCTGCGGCAAACACGTCGTACGAAGGCGAACCGAGGCCCGAGACCACGAGCGCGTCAGGAAATTGCTTCAGCAGTTCGGCAACGAACTTGCGGCGGTCGATGCCAGGCTTGGAGGTAGAGGTAGTCATAGGATCAGCGCATCCACTTTTTGCGGCCGATGAGGCTCTGGGACAGGAGAACGGCAACGCGGTTGCCGGCGTCGAAGGCGGAAACCAGGCCGGCGTCGACCAGCTCGGCGGCCTCTTCCGGCGAGTTCACGCGATAGACCGTGATGCCCATCAGCTCCAGCGCGCGCTGGGTGGCCTGGCCCATCGGGTTCTGCCAGGGATTGAACTCGGCGTACTCGCCACGCATGGTCACCAGCGTGAAGAACGGGAACTGGCAGCTCTCCAGCAGCGAGAACATGTTCACGCAATTGCCGACGCCGCTGCTCTGCATCAGCAGCACCGCGCGTTCCCCGCCCAGCCAGGCGCCGCTGACGACGCCCACGCCTTCTTCTTCCGTGGTCAGCACCACGTCGCGGATTTCGGGGTCGGCCTTGGCGCGTCGGATGACATGCGAGTGGCCGGCGTCGGGCACGTAGGCCACCTGGCGGACGCCGTTCTGTTTAAGGACCTGGAAGATGTCCTCTTGCCAGGCGAGAGGCTCTGAGTTGTTTGTCGTCATAGTGCACAAGTTAAGAAAGGGGGAAAGCGGGGGACAACGTTTGCTATCATATAGTTGACTATCTGGAAGCATGAAATACAATTAATTGATGCCTGCAATCACGAAGTTGAATGCCGGCCAGGGGCCTCTACAGATATGGACATCAAGCAGCTTCGCGCCCTGTTAGCCATCGCCGAAACCGGCAGCGCCACCAAGGCGGCCGAGCTCCTGCGCATCGTGCAGCCGGCGGTTTCCCGGCACGTGCGCCTGCTCGAGGAGGAACTCGGCGTCGAACTGTTCGAGCGCGAGCGCCATGGCATGGTCCTGACCGACGCCGGCCGCACGCTGGTCGAATACGGCCGCAGGGCGCTGCAGGAACTCGATCGGGCCAAGGCGGAGATCAAGCCGGCGTCTGGCGCGATTTCAGGCACTGCGGTCATCGGGCTACTCCCAAGCACTTGCGAACTGCTGGCAGCGGAACTGGTTGCCACGGTGAAGGCCAGGCATCCGCAACTGGTGGTACGTCTCAACGTCGGCTACGCGGGGAATCTGCTGCAGTGGCTCGAGGCTGGCGACGTGGAGGTCGCCCTGCTCTACGACACCAAGAGTTCTCCCGGCCTGCACGCCGAAGCACTGCTCGATGAACAGCTCTACCTGGTGGGACCCTCTGGCACGCTTGCGCCAGGCGAGGAACAAACCGTCGAGAGCTTCCGCGACCTGCCGCTGATCCTGCCTAACGCCCCGCACGGGCTGCGCAGCGTGGTCGAGCATGCCTGCGCGGTCGCCGGCTTCAGCCCCACGATCGCCGTCGAGACCAACTCCCTGGCCGTTCAGAAAAACCTGGTTGCCAAGGGCTTCGGCCACACCGTGCTCCCCAGCTCCGCCGTGTCTGAGGAGATGGAGGAAGGCATCCTTGCCGGCGCACCCATCGTGTCGCCCAACCTGTCGCGCCGCATCGTGCTGGCGCACGCGGCCACCCGCAGGCTGACACCCGCAGCCAGCTTCGTCTCCGCCGAGCTGGTGGCATTGATGAAGCGGCTGGTGCTCGACGGCGCATGGCCCGGTGCATCCTGGATCAGCGCCTGATACGGTGCCAGCGGCAATTCAGTCCAGTTCGATGTTGGCGGCCTTGATGACCTCGGCCCACCGGCGCGTCTCGGCCTGGACAAACTTGCCCGCCTTGTCCGGGGTGGAATCGACGATGGGCTGCACGCCGATCTTTTCCATGCGCTGACGCACCTCGGGGTCCTTGACAGCCGTCTGCAAGGCAGCGCTCAGCTTTTCAATGACCGGGGCCGGCGTGCCCTTGGGCACCATCACCATGTTCCACAGCGACGTTTCATAGTTCGCGTAGCCCGCTTCCTTCATCGTCGGTACGTCCGGCAGCACGCTGGAACGCGTGGCAGTCGTGACCGCGAGCGCCTTCAGGCGACCGGACTGGATCATGGGCGCAGCCGTCGACACCGCATCGGTGATGAACTGGACGTCGCCGGAAATCACCGACTGGATCGCCTGGCTCGCGCCGCGGAACGGAACATGGGTGAGCTTCAGGTGCTCCTGGAACTGCAGCAACTCGACCGCCATATGGACGGCGCTACCCTTCCCCGCGGAACCGTAGCTGTACTTGCCAGGATTCTTCTTGATGTCCTCGACCAGTTCCTTCGCCGTGTTCGCCTTCACCGAAGGATTGACCGCCAGCACCATCGGCACCCCCGCGACCACAGATACCGGCACCAGCGCATTGACGGGGTCATACGGCAGCTTCTTGTAAAGCGTGGCGTTGATGGCGTGGGAACTGGTGCCGAACAACAGCGTGTAGCCATCCGCCGGACTCTTGGCCACCACATCGGTCGCAATGGTGCCGCCGGCACCCGCCTTGTTTTCCACCACGACCGGCTGCCCGAGCAAGGCGCCGAGCTTGTTCGCCACGATGCGCGCCACCACGTCGGTGCTGCCGCCGGCGGCGAAGCCTACGACCAGGCGGACGGGATGGTCAGGATAAGCAGCCTGGGCGTGCGCGCTGAACAAAATGAGCGCACCGATCCCCACTTGGGCAAGCAAGCGTTTCATGTCTCTTCCAGTTAGATAGTTTTGGTTGGGTGGCGCATTGCGCGTCAACACCCTTTGAAACGATGGTATCGAGCAACCGTGGCGACGGTGAAATAGAAAATTCCGCTGCTGCTATCAAGGGCCGGCATGCCTGGGGCTTTTACTGCGGTGTTTACCCGAAGCAGGCTCCGCGGGCGCCGCGTAAACGCAAGTACGCCGCGCAGCCATCGCCGCGCGGCGTACATTCAAGGTCCAACGGAACGGAAGCGCTGGCGCGCTTCCGCCTGCAGGATGTCAGTCTGCCTCCACCTTCATCGTCTTCAGCAGCGGCTGCCACTTGTCGCTTTCCGCCTTGAGCCAGGTGCGCAGCCCTTCCGGCGTCTGCTTGTCTACCGGAACAACCTCCGCACCCAGGTCGTCAAGCCGCTTGGCCACGGCAGGATCCTTCAGTGCCTGCTGCAGCGCCTTGGTCAGCCTGGCAGTGACCTCGGGCGGCGCGCCCTTGGGCGCATAGATCCCGTGCCAGACCTTCATCGAGAAGCCCTTCAGGCCGCCTTCCTGCAGCGTCGGCGCATTGGGCAGCGCCTTGATGCGGCTCGGTGTCGTCACGCCATAGAGCTTGATCCGGTTGGCATTGATATGCGGCAGCGTCGAGGTGGTCTGGTCGCACAGCAGGTCCACCTGCCCGCCCAGCAATGCCGTCAGCGCGGGGCCGGTGCCCTGGTAGGGAATGGAGGTCATCTTGACTTTGACTGCCTCCTCGAACAGCAGGCCGCATAGCTGCGAAACCGCGCCAAGGCCGGCATTGGCCAGCGAGACCTTCTCCTTGTTCTGCTGCACGTACTTGATCAGCTCGGCCGCGTTGGCCGGCGGCAGGTCCTTGCGGCCCAGCAGCGTCATCGGCACATCCGCCACCTGCCCGATGTACTCGAAGTCCTTCAGCGGACTGTAGGAGAGCTTCTTGTACAGCGCCGGCGCCGTCGCCATGCCATTGTGGTGGATCAGGATGGTGTAGCCGTCGGGCTGCGCCCGCGCCACAAATGCGGCCGCCACCGTGCCGCCGGCGCCGAGCTTGTTTTCCACGACAACGCTCTGCCCCAGATCCTTCGACATGGCCTGCCCAAGCGCCCGGGACACCACATCGGTCGGGCCTCCGGCCGAGAACGGCACCACCAGCGTAATCGGCTTGGACGGATAGGCATCCGCTGCCAACGCCCCCGCGGAAAACGCCAGGCCGAGCGCCCCGCCCGTGACCCACTTCATACCGGCCAGCATGGCCCTGCTTACTTGAACGCACATAGCACCGTCTCCATGTCGCCGGCGCGCTTATCGTGTCGCGCCGGTCGGTTTATCAAACAGGGCTAGAGTGCGGGATAGCGGCACCGGAGGGCAATCCGGATTTATCGAACGGGCCATACGGCCAGGCCGAACGCAGGCCGGCCGATCACCTGGTCTGGAACATCTGCCCGAAGTCGCAGGTCTCCTGGGCCAGCATGGCGATGGACGACACAAGCTTGCTGCGCTGGTCACTCGTGCAGATGGCGGCATCCGCCTGCCACCATGGCGCATCTTCCTGCAGCCGGTCGAAGCTTCATGTTCAGCTCTCCATCGCCAAGCGCCCACGGCACTGGTCCGCCCGAAATCGCCTGGAATTTTCATCCAGTGAAAATATACGGCATTCGTTTGACCTTGTTTCGCTCCGCTCCCTAACATCTCCCACACAGAGTTTCCCTCGACGAAACCAGATGCGCGCGCACCGCCTCGCGCCCAGGAGACAACCCGATGCAGCGTCATTCCCGCCAGCGGCGTGCCATAGTTGCGGCGCTCGCCACCCTGCCCGCCTTGTGCGCTTGGTCCGCACCGGCCTGCGCGGCAGAGGCATTTCCTTCACGTCCGATCCGGCTGGTGGTGCCCTTCACGCCCGGCGGAACCACTGACATCCTGGCGCGCCTGGTTGCGCAGAAGGCCGGCGAGGCGCTGGGCCAGCAGATCGTGGTCGACAACCGCCCGGGCGCGGGCGGCAACATCGGCGCGGAGGCGGTGGCGCGCAGCGCGGCTGACGGCTATACGCTGCTGATGGGCACGTTGGGCACGCAGGTGACCAACCAGTTCATCTATCCGCGCATGCCGTACGACAGCACCCGGGACTTCGTGCCCGTGACGCTGGTCGCCAATTCCCCCAACGTGCTGCTTGTCAACAGCACGCTGAACGCCAGGTCGGTGGGCGAACTGGTGACGCTGGCCAGGCGCGAGCCGGGCAAGATCAACTACGCCTCCACCAGCACCGGCGGGTCGCCCCACCTGTCAGGCGAGCTGCTGAGCATGATGGCGGGCGTCAGCATGCAGCACGTGCCGTACAAAGGGGCCGCCCCCGCCATGACGGACCTGCTCGCGGGCCAGGTCAACCTGATGTTCGACAACCTGCCGTCCGCGCTCGCACAGATCCAGGCCGGCAAGGTGACGGCGCTGGCGGTCACCAGTGCCAGACGGGCCTCGGTGCTGCCTTCCGTGCCAACCGTGCGCGAGTCGGGGCTGCCGGGCTATGAAGTCAATTCCTGGTTCGGGCTGCTCGCGCCGGCCGGCACGCCGCCAGAGCGCGTGCGCCAGCTCCAGCAGGCGGTGGACAAGGTGCTGGCCACGCCCGACGTGCGCAAGCGCATCGAACAGCTTGGCGCCGAGCCGGGCGGCGAAGGCTCCGCCGCGTTCGCGGCGCAGATCAGGAGCGATACGGAAAAATGGTCGCGCGTGATCCAGACCGCCGGCATCAAGGCGCAATGACACGGCTGGGCAGCGCCAACCCCTGACACAGGACAACAATGACCAAGACCAACACCCTTCGTATCGGCTCGGGATCGGGCTGGTGGGGCGACCGCGTCGAGCCGGCCGAGCGTTCGGCGCGCCTGGGCAAGCTCGACTACCTGTGCTTCGAGACCATGGCCGAGGCCACGGTATCCGCCGCGCAGGTGCGCAAGCGGCGCGATGCCGCCTTCGCCGGCTACGACACCTATCTCGACGAGCGCATGCGCGCAGTGCTGCCCCCCTGCATCGCCAACGGCACGCGCATCATCAGCAACCAGGGCTGGATTCATCCGCTGGGCGCGGCCCGGCGCGTGGCCGAACTCTGCGAGGAACTGGGCCTGCCCGGGGTCAGGATCGCCGCGGTCACCACCACGGACCTGACCGGGAGCATCTGCGAGCTGGATCTCACCCTGCTGGAAAGCGGCGCACCGGTTTCCTCGCTGCGTGAAACGCTGATCAGCGCCGAGCCATACGAAGGCGCCGAGCCGATCGTCGCCGCATTGCGCGCGGGCGCGCAGATCGTGATCA
Source organism: Cupriavidus sp. SK-4 (assembly GCF_000611125.1). Lineage (NCBI taxonomy): Bacteria > Pseudomonadati > Pseudomonadota > Betaproteobacteria > Burkholderiales > Burkholderiaceae > Cupriavidus > Cupriavidus sp. SK-4. The sequence continues at coordinate 37,248 of NZ_JFJW01000057.1, read as the reverse complement.
CCGGGCGCGTGGCCGACCCGTCGCTGTTCCTCGCGCCGATGATCCATCATTTCGGCTGGTCTCCGGACGACGTGACACGGCTTGCGCGCGGCAGCGCCATCGGCCATCTGCTCGAGTGCGGTGCGCAGGTGACGGGGGGATATTTCGGCGACCCCGGCTACAAGGATGTGCCGGAACCATGGAACCTGGCCTTCCCGATCGCCGAGGTGGAGGCCGACGGCAGCGCCGTGATCGGCAAGGTGGATGGCAGCGGCGGACGCATCGACCTGCAGACGGTCAAGGAGCAGATGTTCTATGAAGTCCACGACCCGCGCCGCTACATCACGCCGGACGTGGTGGTCGACTTCTCGACCGCGGTGCTCGAACAGGTGGGTCCGGACCGCGTGCGCATCAGCGGCGTGAGCGGGCAGCCGCGCACCGATACGCTCAAGGTGTCGCTGGGCTGCACCGAAGGGCATATCGGCGAAGACATGTTCTTCTACGCGGGGCCGGGTTGCCTGGAAAAGGCCAGGCTGGCCAAACGCATCCTCGAAGCGCGCTTTGCCATGGCAAGGTTGCAGGCGGATGAGGTGCGCATCGACTTCCTCGGCGTCAACGCCGTGCACGGCGCGGCCTCGCCCGAGCCTGCCTGCGAGCCCAACGAAATCGCGGTCCGCGTCGCCGCGCGCACCCGCACGCGCGAAGAAGCCGCCAAGGTCGGCCGCGAGATCGACAGCATGGCGGTCTGCGGCCTGGCCTCCACCGGCAAGCGCGTGCCGCACCAGGAGCGCACGCGCGAGATCATCGGCGTCTGGTCGGCGCTGGTGCCGCGCGCATTGATCACCTCCCAAGTCCACTATCTCTGAGGATTCGCCATGCGTGTACCACTGCGCCGTCTCGCACACAGCCGCTCCGGCGACAAGGGCAATACTTCGAACACGGCAGTCATCGCCTATGCGCCGGAGTTCTACCCGCATATCAAGGCACAGCTGACGGCACCCGCGTTCAAGGCGCTGTACGGCACGCTGATCACGGGCGCGGTCACGCGCCATGAAGTGGATGGGCTGCAGGTGCTCAATTTCGTCGCGGAGGGCGCGCTTGGCGGCGGTGTGTCGCGCAGCCTCGCGATCGACAACTACGGCAAGGCGCTGGCCAGCGCCGTGCTGCGTTTCGAAGTGGAAATACCTGACACGCTGGCCGGCCTGCTGCGCGGTCCGGCGCCATAGGCTCGCCGGAATGCGCGTCAGCTGCCGCCGGACTGGCGCCCCCTGGCACGCCGGCCGTCCGTACACGCGTCGACCCGCGGCGGTATCACGGTGCGCGTCCAGGCGCTGGTGATGCGCCGCGCCTCTTCCTTGAGCTTGCGCGCCAGCGCGGCCTCGCGCGAGCGGATGCGCGCACTCGTCGCCGCCACGCTCAAGGCACCGATCGGCCGGCCCTCATAGTCGAGAATCGGCACCGCGATACCGCCCATGCCGTCGACCACCCAATCGAGAAACAGCACATGCCCGCGCACGCGGGCTGCCTCGATTTCCGCGGCGATGCACGCGGCATCGAGCCGCGGGTGCTTGCCAAGCTTGCGCGTGGTCTGCTGCAGCCGGTGCGCGCGCTCGGGCGCGGGCAGCCATGCCAGCACCGCCAGGCTGCCGGCGCCCACGCCGAGTGGCCGGCGCGTGCCGACCGTCACGTAGTTCGCCCGTATCGCATACGTGCCGGGTTCCAGGTCGGTGCACACGGCCTCGCCACGGCTGGCCTCGGTCAGCACGGCGGTATCCTCGAACGCCTCCACCAGCCGTTCCAGCGCCGGACGCGCCAGCTTGCGCAAGTCCACGCGCCGCTGCGCCACGTCTGCCAGCTGGAAGATCTCGGGCCCGATGCCGTAGCGGCGCGCCTGGTCGCGCGTGGCGAAGCCCTCCTGCACCAGCAGGTCGAGCATGCGCGAGGCCGTCGCCGGATCCAGCCCGGTGGCGCGCGCCACGTCGCTCATGCGGCGCACTTCCGGATCGGACAGCGCGCGCAGCACGGCCAGGGCGCGCTGGATCGGGGATGGGCGCGATGGCACCTGGCGGGCCCGCTCAGGCAGGCCCGGCGCCAGGACGGCGCTCAGCCATGATGCGATGCTGCCAGGGTATCGCGCTTGATCTTCTTTGCCAGCGACCACTTGTGGACTTCGGTCGGGCCGTCGTAGATGCGAAACGCACGCACTTCACGGAAGACCTGTTCGACGATGGTGTCGCGCGACACGCCCATGCCGCCGAGGATCTGCACGCAGCGGTCGGCCACGCGGAACAAGGCATCGGACACGGCCACCTTGGCCATCGAACTCTCCGCGGTACCCAGGGAACCGCCGTCGAGCACCCCGGCGCACCAGTCGATCATCAGTGCGGCCTGCTGCAGGTCGATCAGGTTCTCGGCCAGCATGAAGCCCACGCCCTCGTGGTCGATCAGCAGCTTGCCGAAAGCCTTGCGCGTGGTGGCGTAGGCGCGCGCGATCTCATCGGCACGTGCCACGCCCCCGAACCAGCGCATGCAATGCGACAGCCGCGCCGGCGACAAGCGAACCTGCGCATAACGGAAGCCCTCGTCCACCTCGCCCAGCACCTGGTCCTGCGGCACGCGCAGGCCGTCGATCAGGACCTGTGCATGCCCGCCCGGCATGGAACTGTCGATGGTATCGAGCAGGCGCTCGATGCGGATCGCCGGATGCGGCAGGTCGACCAGGAACATGGTGGCCTGCGCGCGATCACCGTCGCCGGTGCGCGCCATCAGGATGCCGACGCTGGCCCCTTCCGCTCCGGTGATGAACTTCTTGCGGCCGCGGATCACCCATTCGTCGCCGTCCCTGACCGCGGTGGTCTGGAGCATAGACGGATCGGAACCGGCCCCGCCTTCTTCCGCCGGTTCGGTCATGAAGAATGCGGAGCGGGCCTCGCCGCTGACCAGCGGTGCAAGGAAGCGCTGCTGCTGTGCCTCCGTGGCGACCTTGCCCAGCAGGAACATATTCCCCTCGTCCGGGGCCATGGTGTTGACCGCGACCGGCCCGAGGGGCGACAAGCCCGAGCGTTTGAGCACGGCTGCGGTTTCGAGCTGTGTCAAGTGAGACCCGTCGGCCAGGATATGTGGCGTCATGACGCCGGCCGCGCGCGCCTGGTCGCGAAGCTCGGCGACCAGCCCGGCCGTCGGGCCATGGGCTTCGCAGCGCACATCGCGCTCATATGGCACCACGACGTCGCGGACAAAGCGCTCGACGCGATCGGCAATGACACGGCTTCTTTCTGTGGGACAGGCGGTGAACATGGTGAGCCTCGTTGTCAGGACAGGATCCGATTGTAGGACGGCGCACCGCGGGGCCGCTGTCACGGAAAGCCGTTCGCACTAGGAAAACCCGACATCTGGTCTGCAGCCGCTGCCTGACGCCCGACAATGTAATCGTATTGCGATTACTAGTATGTGGATTTCACCTATACCTATGCTCATGACAATCGACTAGTATTGCTTCAATCGAGCACGAGGGCACAAAGCGATGTCACTTGTATTGAAGCTGAAAGACCTGTTGGGACCCGATGCGGTTCTCACCGAACCCGCGGACGTTGCCGCCTACATCGAGGACTGGCGTGGCCGCTACACGGGTCCGGCGCTGTGCGTGGTGCTGCCGGCTTCCACCGCGCAAGTCGCCGCGGTGGTGCAGGCCGCGGCCCAGGCCAACGTGCCCGTGCTGCCGCAAGGCGGCAATACCAGCCTGTGCGGCGGCGCGGTGCCGGCCCCGGACGGCACGCCGCCCATCGTCATCAGCCTGGCACGCATGCGGCGCATCCGCGCCATCGATGCGGCCAACAACTCGATGGAAGTCGAGGCAGGCTGCGTGCTGGCCGCGATCCAGCAGGCGGCGGCGGAACAAGGGCGTCTCTACCCCGTGAGCCTGGGCGCCGAAGGCTCCTGCCAGATCGGCGGCAATATCGCCACCAATGCGGGCGGCACCGGCGTGCTGCGCTATGGCAACACCCGCGACAACGTGCTCGGCCTTGAAGTGGTCCTGCCCGACGGCCAGGTCTGGAACGGCCTGTACCGCTTGCGCAAGAACAACACCGGCCTCGATCTCAAGCACCTGTTCATCGGCTCCGAAGGCACGCTCGGCGTGATCACCGCCGCCACGCTCAAGCTGCACCCGCTGCCCACCGCGCACGCCATGGCGTGGCTGGCGGTGCGCACGCCGCAGGCGGCGCTGGAGATGCTGGGACGCTTCCAGCAGCGCTGTGGCGCCACCCTGTCCGCGTTTGAAATGCTCAACCACGTGCAATTGCAGATCGTGCTCGATCACGTGCCCGGCCGCCGTGCGCCGTTGCCTGCCAGCCATCCCTGGCACGTGCTGGTGGAACTTGCCGACACCGGCCGGCGCGAGCTGCTCGACGAGGTGCTGCAGGAAGTGCTGGAGCAAGGCGCGGCCGCCGGCCTGGTCGACGATGCCGTGGTGGCCGCCAGCGGCGCGCAGCGCGAAGCCATGTGGCAGGTGCGGCATAGCGTCTCCGAAGGCAACAAGAAGGCGGGCCTGGGCCTGAACACCGATTGCGCCGTGCCGGTCTCGGCGGTGCCGCAGTTCATTGAGCGCGCCACCGCGGCGGCGCATGCGGTCCTGCCGGATTTGCCGATCATCGTCGTGGCCCACCTGGGCGATGGCAACGTCCACTTCATCCCGCTGGTGCCTTTCCCGCAGTGGCAAGCGCTGCCAGGGCGCGATGCCGTGGCCGCCCGCATCAAGCACGCCATCGACCAGGTGGCCTACGAACTGGGCGGCACCTTCAGCGCGGAACATGGCATCGGCCAGGTCCTGACCGAGGAAATGGCGCAGTTCAAGCCGGCGGTCGAGATCGCCATGATGCACGGCATCAAGCGCATGCTCGACCCGCGCGACCTGTTCAACCCCGGCCGGCTGCTGCCGTCCCCACCTTCCCAGCAATAACGGCAATCAAGGAGCTCGCATGAACGACCACCGCCCCATCAACTCTTCTCGCCGGCGTGCCCTCAAGGTCGCCGCTGCCGGCCTCGGCACGCTTGCCGCGCCCGCCGTGCTCCAGTACGCGCGCGCGCAGTCCAAGCGCATCGTGGTGCGCGACGACGGCGGCATCTACACCAAGGCCTACAGCGCGGTGTACTACAAGCCGTTCACCGAGAAGACCGGCATCGAGGTCGTGGGCGTGCAGGCCAACGCCGAACCGGTAGCGCAGATCCGCAGCATGGTCGAGACCAAAAACTACACCTGGGACATGGCCAAGATCAGCCAGCCGGCCATCCTGCTGCTGACGCAGGGCGGCAAGGTCTACCTGGAGAAGCACGGCCTGGAGGGCGACGCCACCGTCAAGACCATTCCGGCGCATTTCATGTCGCCCTATGGCGTGGGCACCAACGTCTACAGCACGGTCCTGGCCTATCGCACCGACGCCTTCAAGGGCCGCAAGGCACCGTCGTCGTGGGCCGACTTCTGGAACGTCAAGGACTTCCCCGGCCGCCGCGCCCTGCGCAAGCACCCGTTCGACACGCTGGAAGAGTCGCTGATGGCCGCCGGCACGGCGACCTCCGCGCTCTATCCGCTCAATGTCGACCAGGCCATCGCCAACCTGGAGAAGATCAAGGCCAACGTTGACGTGTGGTGGAACTCCGGCGCCCAGGTAGAGCAGATGCTCAAGTCCGGCGAAGTCGACATGGTGGCCACCTGGGTGTCGCGCGCGCAGAGTGCGGCCGCCTCCGGTGCCCAGGTCGGCATCGTCTGGAACCAGAACCTGTGGGGCGTGGACAACTGGTCCATCCTGGCCGGCACGCCGAATGCGCAAGCCTGCCGCGAGTTCATCAAGTTCGCGTCCGACCCCAAGCGCATGGCCTCGCTGGTGGAGTACTTCCCGGCGGGCGTGACCCAGCCGGATGCCTTCAAGTACATCAAGCCCGAGGTCGCGAAGAACTGCCCGACCCACCCCGACAACATCAAGTCGGGCGTGCAGATCAACGCCAAGTATTGGCTCGACAACCAGGCCGCGGTGATGGAGAGGTTCAACGGCTGGATCCTCAAGTGATCTGAACCTCTTCACCAGACACCACAAGCAACGACACGATGCCGAACTTCAAACTCAAGATTTCCGGGCTGACCAAGCGTTATGGCGACTTCGTCGCGCTGGCCCCGACCGACCTTGAAGTGGCCGAGGGGGAATTCCTAACCCTCCTGGGCCCTTCGGGCTCGGGCAAGACCACGCTGCTCAGCCTGATCGCCGGGCTGGCCGTGCCGGACGGCGGCCAGCTGCTGATCAATGGCAAGGACGTGACCTATGGCGCCCCCTACGAGCGCGATATCGGCATGGTGTTCCAGAACTACGCGCTGTTCCCGCACATGACGATCGCGGAGAACATCGCCTTCCCGCTGAAGATGCGCCGGGTCGACGCGGCCACGGCGAGGCGCCAGGCACTGGAAGCACTGGAAATGGTCCGCCTGCCCCACGTCGCGGCGCGCTTCCCGAAGGAACTCTCGGGCGGCCAGCAGCAGCGCATCGCGCTGGCCCGCTGCCTGGTCTACAAGCCGTCGATCATCCTGATGGATGAACCGCTGGGCGCCCTGGACAAGAAGCTGCGCGACCACATGCAGCTGGAGATCAAGCGCATCCACCGCGAGCTGGGCACGACCATCGTCTATGTCACCCACGACCAGGAAGAGGCGATGACGATGTCTGACCGCATCTGCCTGATGAACGGCGGCAAGATCGAGCAGCTAGGCACGCCGTCGGACCTGTACTTCCGCCCGCGCACGCTGTTCGTGGCCGACTTCCTGGGCGAATCGAACCTGTTCGAGGGCACGGTCACCGAAGTGCGCGGCGACCACGTGGAGGTGGCGCTGGCACAGGGCGGCGCCGTCGCCCACGCGGTCACCAATGCGCCGGTGGCCGCCGGGGGCAAGGTGCGGGTCATGGTGCGGCCGCAGAACATCGCCATGGCCAACGGCGTCACCGCCACCAATGCGGTCAGCGGCAAAGTGCTGGACAGCATGATCACCGGCAGCCTGACCAAGCTGTACGTGGAATCCGACGCCGCCGGCCAGGCCCCGGTGGTGCTGTCCTACCCCACCTCGATGGGCGCTTCCCGGCATGCGGTCGGGCAGCAAGTCACGCTCACCTGGCAGCGCAGCGACGCTGTCGCCGTCCCGGATTCGCTATGACCGCCGTCGCCCTGCAACGCCGACCCCGACCCTGGCTGCGGCCCGCCTTGCTGGCCGCGCCGCTGGTGCTCCTGTTCGTGGTGCTGCTGGTCTACCCGGTCGGCCAGCTCCTGCTGCTGAGCGTCTACAGCGACGGTGCCTTCACCCTGGCCAAGTACCGCCAGCTGTTTGCGTCGTCGGTCTACCTCGACGTGATGCTGATCACGCTGAAGATCTCGCTCTGGACCACGCTGCTCTCCGTGGTCGCCGGTTATCCGGTGGCCTACCTGATCTCCTCGCTGTCAAAGGACAGGAAGGCAAAGTGGCTGTTCTGGGTGCTGCTGTCGTTCTGGACCAGCTTCCTGGTGCGCGCCTTTGCCTGGATCGTGATGCTGGGCCGCAACGGCGTGGTCAACCAGTTGCTGAGCGCCGCGGGCATCCAGGATGCGCCTTCCAACCTGCTGTACAGCCTCGGGGCCGTGCTGGTGGCGATGGTGCACGCGCTGATGCCGCTGGCGGTGCTGACCATGCTGTCGGTGATGGAGAACATCGACCGCAACCTCCCGCGCGCGGCACTGACGCTTGGGGCACGGCCTGGCACGGCGTTCTGGCGCGTCTACTTCCCGCTCTCGATGCCGGGTGTGGCGGCCGGCGCCATCATGGTGTTCGTCACCGCCGTCGGCTTCTTTATCGTGCCCGCGCTGCTGGGCGGACGCAAAGAGATCATGGTCGCCCAGCTGATCATCGACCAGGTGCAGCAGACCATGAACTGGGGCTTCGCCGGCTCGATCTCGGTGTTGCTGCTGCTGGTCGTGCTGGCCGTGTTCGCCCTGTATGACAAGGTGCTCGGGCTCTCGTCGATGGCTGGCGCAGCGGAGCAACGCACCCGCTCCGCCGCCGCGCACGATGGCGTGCTGCATCGGCTCGGCGACAGCGTGCTGGGCGCACTGGGAGCGGTCAGCGACAAGCTGCTGGCACTGGTGCCGCGCGGCCGGCGCGAGCCGCAGCCGGGCGACTCGCTGCCGCTGCGCACGATCGTGCTGCTGGTGCTGCTGTTCCTGAGCGTGCCGGCGCTGCTGATGATCCCGCTTTCGTTCGCCGACAAGTCGGGCCTGAACTGGCCGCCGCGCGGCTTCACGCTGCAGCATTACCAGGACATGCTCGCGTCGCCGCTGTGGATGCAGGCCGGGCTGCGCTCGCTGCTGGTCGGCCTTGGCGCCGCGGTGCTGGCGCTGCTGGTCGGCACGCCGGTGGCGTTCCTGCTGGCGCGCTCGCAGATGCGGGGCAAGTCGCTGCTGCTGGCGTTCGTGCTGTCGCCGATCATCATCCCGCGCATGATCATCGCCGTGGGGATGTTCTACTTCTTCGCCAAGGTCGGGCTGGTCGGCACCTCGCTCGGCCTGATGATCGGCCACACCGTGATTGCCGTGCCCTACGTCGTCATGACGATGATGGCGGTGCTGCGCAACTACGACACGCGTCTCGACCTGGCGGCGCAAAGCCTGGGCGCCAGGCCCTGGCAGACGCTGCGCTACGTGACGCTGCCGATCCTCGCCGCCGGCCTGTTCTCGTCCTTCCTGTTCGCCTTCGCCACCTCGTTCGACGAGCTGACGATCGCCCTGTTTGCCTCTGGCGGACTGAGCGCCACCCTGCCCAAGCAGTTCTGGGACGAGGTGACCCTGCAGCTTTCACCGGTGATTGCCGCGGTGTCTACCTGCCTGTTCGTCTTCGTTACCATCCTGATCACCTGCGCCGAGCGCTTGCGCCGCAAGAGCGCCGGGCGCTGAGACCTATATCCATGAACAACAAGCTTACCGCCGCCGGCCTGCGCGGCATCTTCCCCGCCATCCCGACGCCCGTGACGGCCGACGACAGGATCGACCAGGACTCCACGCGCAAGCTGATGGCCTACCTGCTCGCCAACGGCGTTGCCGGCGTGGTGCCGCTGGGCGGCACCGGCGAATACGGTGCCCTGGCGCGCGAAGAGCGCGTCCGCATGGCGGCCCTTTGCGTCGAAGCAGCGGCCGGCCAGGTTCCCGTCATTCCCGGCGTGCTCGACCCCGGGTTCCACGATGCGCTGGATGCGGGCAAGGCCTTTGCCGGCGTCGGCGCCTCTGCCCTGATGGTGCTGACGCCCTATTACACCTCGCCGACCCAGCAAGGCATCCGCGACTATTTCCTGCGCTATGCCGACGCCTCGCCGGTGCCGGTCATGATCTACGAGATCCCCTACCGCACGCGGATCGCGATCGCGCCCGAGGTGCTGCACGAGCTGTCGCGCCACGAAAACATCATCGGCATGAAAGCCTGCAACACCGACATGTACCACTTCCTCAAGGTGGTGGCGGGTGTCGACGACAGCTTCAGCGTGTTCAGCGGCGAGGACAGCCTGTTCCCGCTGCACATGGCGGCGGGTGCCAGGGGTGGCGTGGTCGTGACCGCTTCCGTGCTGCCGCGCACCTGGCGTGCCATCTATGAACTCGGCGTGGCCGGCAACACCGCGCAAGCGGTGCGCCTGCACCGCGAGCTGATTCCGTTGCTGGACCTGGCCTTCTCCGAAACCAATCCGGGGCCGCTGAAATCCGTGCTCGACCTGGTGGGCGTGACCGCGCCGAAGGTGCTGGCACCGCTGGTAGCGCCGGCACCCGGGCTGCAGGCACAGCTGCGTGCCGAACTGACGCAGCGGCTGCAAGCCGAGGCCGCCCTCGCCTGAGGCGCCGACGATCATGCTGCCGGCCATCAAGGACTATCGGGAACTGGCGCGGCGCCGGCTGTCGCGCTTCGCCTTCGACTATCTGGAGGGAGGCGCGGAGGACGGGCGCACGCTGGCACGCAACCTGGCCGCATACCAGGCACTGCTGTTCCGGCCGCGCGTGCTGCGCGACGTCACGGAGATCGATCCCGGCATGGAGATCTTCGGCCGCAAGTACAGCCTGCCGTTGCTGGTAGGCCCCACGGGGCTGAACGGACTGTACTGGCCAAAGGCCGAAGAGGCGCTGGCACGGGCCGCACACGCTGAGGGCCTGCCCTTCGTGATGTCGACGGCATCGACCTCGCTGATGGAAGACGTTCGCGCCGCCACCGACGGCGACCTGTGGCTGCAGCTCTACGTGCAGCGCGACCGCGCCATCGCCGAGAACATGATGGCGCGCGCACGCGCCGCCGGCTTCAGCACCCTGATGCTGACCGTCGACACCATGGTGCACGGCAAGCGCGACCATGACATCCGCAACGGCTTTCGCATGCCGGTGCCGTGGACACCCCGGTTGCTGGCCGACCTGGCGGCCCATCCGCGCTGGTGCCTGCGCATGCTGCGCCAGGGCGGCTCGCCGCAGCTGGTCAACCTGGCCCGCAGCAGCGGGATGGGCAACGACCTGAAGACGCAGGCGGCGGGGTTGAGCCGGCAGATGGACATGTCGCTGTGCTGGGACGACATCGCCTGGCTGCGCCAGCACTGGCACGGGCCCGTCATCATCAAGGGTATCCTTACGCCGGCCGACGCGGAAATCGCCGCCCGCCAGGGCCTGGATGGCATCGTGGTCAGCAACCACGGCGGCCGCCAGCTGGAAGGCGCGCCCAGCGCGGTCGAGATGCTGCCCGCCATCGTCGCGGCGGCGGGCAGGATGCACGTATTCGTCGATGGCGGCGTGCGCCGCGGCGCCGACATCGCCAAGGCGCTGGCAATGGGCGCCCGCGGCGTGCTGGTGGGGCGCGCACCGCTGTACGGACTGGCGGCGCGCGGTCCCCGCGGCGTGGCGGAAGTCCTGGAGATCTTGCGTGGAGAATTCGAGACCACGCTGCGGCTGCTCGGCGTTCCGCAGGCAGCCAAGCTGGACACTGCCGCGCTCTCGGACGACCATGCCGCGCGGCTGGCCGCACTGTAAGCCATGAAAACAATGACAAGGACGAGCAGGAGGTTGTGTGGATTCAGGTAATGAAGGCAACGGGCTGCGCACAAGGCGCGAGCGTTCGTCCCTGTTCGTCGGTTCGGTGGAAAAGGCCTTCCAGGTGCTGGAAGCCTTCCACGGCCCGGACCGCCGCCTGATGTCGATGGCGGAGATCGCCCGGGCGGCCGATCTCGACCGCAGCGCAACGCAGCGGCTGGTGCACACCCTGGAACAGCTGGGCTACATCCGGCGCCTGCCCGATTCGGCGATGTATGGGCTTGCGTCAAAGGCGCTGGGCCTGTCGTACAACTACCTGCGCTCCAACGACCTGGTCGAGCGCGCATCGCCCTACCTGCTCGATATCAGCCGCACGCTGGGAGAGACCGCCAACCTGCAGGAACTCGACGGGCACGAGATCGTGTTCCTGGCCCGCTTCCCCGGGCAGCACCTGATCAACGTCGATTTCGGGGTCGGGTACCGGCTCCCGGCCGTGTACACCGCGTCCGGGATCGCGATCCTGTCGAAGCTGCCCGAAGCGCAGCGCCTGGAGGTGGTGCGGGCGACCGCACTGACCCCCATCACGCCGTTCACGGAAACCGACCCCGACAAGCTGATGACGGCGATCCGCGAGGCCGGTGAACGCGGCTATGCCGTGGTCATGAACCAGACCGTGGTCGGCGACATCTCCGTCGCAGCCGCAATCACTGACCACCGCGGCCTGCCGGTGGGCGCCATCAATATCTCCGTCCCGTCCACGCGCTGGACGCTGGAGACCGCCCAGGCCAAGCTGGCCCCGCATGTGCAAGTGGCGGCCATGTCGATCTCGCAGGCGAAGCGGATGAGTTTCCAGACCGCATGAGCGATGCCGGAAGCGCCGCCGGCATCGCTCAGATGGCCCGGCCGCCGTCAACGGGCATGTCAATGCCAGTGAGGAAGCGGGCGCCCGGGCTTGCCAGGAAGACCGCGGCATTGGCCACGTCGGCCGGCTCGCACATTCGCCCCAGCGGTATGGTGGCGACAAAGCGGGCGCGATTCTCGGCGGTGTCGGCAACCCCCATGAAGTCCTGCAGCAGCCCGGTCGCCGCCATCACGGGAGAGATCAGGTTGACCCGGATCCCGTGCGCGGCCAGTTCGACCGCCATCGATTTCGACATCACGCTCACCGCGCCCTTCGAGCTGTTGTACCAGGTCAGCCCCGGGCGCGGCCGGTGGCTGCCGACCGAGCCGATATTGAGGATCACGCCTTTGCCGCGCTGCTTCATCAGCGGCACGACCGCGCGTGCCATGTGGTAGATCGACTTGACGTTGACGGCAAAGACGCGGTCGAACACCGCTTCGTCGACTTCCAGCATCGGCTGGTTCCGATGCGTGGTGCCGGCATTGTTGACGACGATATCCGGCTCGCCGAAGTGGTCGCAGCAGTGCTGCACTGCGGCGTTGATCTGCGCCGGGCTGGTGACGTCGCAGGCGGCCGCACTGGCATTCGGCCCCAGCTCGTCCGCCAGTCTCTGCACGGCATCGCGATCGATATCGGCCAGCACGACCTTCGCTCCCGCCTGGATAAAGGCCCGCGCAATCGCGGCGCCGAAGCCGCTGCCCGCTCCCGTGACAATGGCAACCTGGTCTGATAACTCCGACATGTCGTCTCCCTATTGGTAGTGCTGCACGATGGTCTTGGTGGTGCTCATCTCTTCCAGCGCGAGGAAGCCCTTTTCCCGGCCGTACCCGCTCTTCTTGACGCCGCCGAAGGGCAGTTCGACCCCGCCGCCGGCACCGTAGCAATTGATAAAGACCTGCCCGCTCTGCAGCCGCTGGCTGACCCGCATCTGCCGGCTGCCGTTCTCGGTCCACACGCCGGCGACCAGGCCGTAGTCGGTGGCATTGGCCAGCCGGATGGCATCCTCTTCGTCCGTGAACGGCATCACCGACAGCACCGGCCCGAATATCTCGATATTCGCCAGCGCGTGGCCGCGCGGCACCGGACCGAACAGGACCGGCTTGACGAAGTAGCCGCCCCGGGGCAAATCCGCCGCAAACCCGCCTTCCGCGATAACGGGCACGCCGCTGTCCCGCGCCGCCTCCACCAGCCCCATCACACGCCGGTACTGCCGCTCGCTGACGATCGGCCCGCAGTCCAGGTCGGCGGCCGGCACGCCCGCCTTCAGGGCACGGAAGGCCTGCGCCACCATGCCGACGAAGCGATCGTAGATGCCCTGCTGCACCAGCAGTCGGCTGCCCGCCGAGCAGGTCTGGCCGGCGTTCTGGACAATGGCCTTGACCACGATCGGCACCGCCTTCTCCAGATCCGCGTCGTCAAAGACGATCTGCGGCGACTTTCCGCCCAGCTCAAGCACGCAGGGGACGTGGTTGGCCGCGGTTGACTGCTGCACCAGGGCGCCTGCCTCGGGCGAGCCGGTAAAGGTGGCGAAATGGATGCCGGGGTTCGATGTCAGCGCGGCGCCTGCCTCCGCGCCATACCCGGTCACCAGGTTGAGGGCCCCGGGCGGCAAGCCGGCTTCCATGGCAAGCTCGGCAATCCGGATCACACTCAGGCACGCGTCCTCCGATGGCTTCAGCACCGCCGCATTGCCCATCGCCAGTGCCGGCGCCAGCGTGCGCCCCATCATCTGCGCCGGATAGTTCCAGGGAATGATGTGGGCAGTCACGCCATGCGGGACGCGCACCACACTCACGTTGTATCCGTCCAGATACGGAATCGTCTGACCGTGGATCTTGTCGGCGGCGCCACCGTAGAACTCGAAATACCGGGCCACCGCTCTGGCATCGGCGCGCGCGGCCGAGATCGGCTTGCCGGTGTCCCGCGCCTCGATCGACGCCAGCTCTTCCGCGTGATCGAGAATGCCTTGCCCCAGCCGCTGCAGGATGCGCCCGCGTTCGGTCGCGGTCTTGCTGCCCCACTCGCCCTGCAAGGCATCCTGCGCCGCGCTCACCGCCTGCTGCACATCCGCGGCGCGGCCGCGGCTGATCTTCGCAAACGCCATGCCGTCACTGGGATCGATCACGTCGATGGTCTCGCCATCGATGGCGCCGAGCCATTTTCCCCCGATGAGTAAGGTCTTCACCAGCCGCTCCTGAACAGCACATCAATCGTCACCGCGGCCACGCCCGGCCTGCGCGCCTCGCGCAGGCCAGCGGTACCGCCTCACCCCATTGAAATCGGTCTGCTCCCCTACTGGCTCCGCGCAAGCGAATCCGGGGACTCCGACTCCTTCATGAACTCCGCGTCGTTGTAGTGATAGAGATCGTCCAGGTAGGGCACGAAGAAGTCATAGAACGAGCGCGAGTCATACCTGATCTCGTCCCCCGGCCTGACGCATTCCGGAATCGGCCCGACATTGGCGTCATCGTCCGGGTAGAAGAAGAAGGTCAGCGCGTAGCGCTTCTTCGGCGGATTGACCACGCGGTGCGGCGTGGCGATGAAGCGGTCGTTGGACAGGCGGTTCAGGATCTGGCCGGTGTTGACGATCAGCGCGTCCTTGACGTAGCTGACACTCAGCCACTCGCGGGACGGGGTCATGACCTGCAGGCCGGGCACCGGGGTCATCGGCAGCAAGGTCAGGAAGCTGCCGTCGGAATGCGGCGCCAGCGCGTACTGGCCCTCGTCGAGGTGCTCTTCAGGATGGTAGTAGGCGCAGCGCTGGTAGTATTCCGGCGCCTTGAACATGCTGTCGAAATAGTCCGCGCGCAGCTCCAGCGCCCTGGCGTAGATGGGCAGGAACTTCAGCGCCAGGCGCTCCATCGACAACTGGTAGTCAAACAGCGTCTGGCGGAACTCCGGCAGGCTCTCCGGCCACTGGTTCAGGCCACGATGACGGACATTGGCCCGCACCTTGGGATCGTCTTCGGTGCGGTTGCGCATGAACAGCCAGGCCGAATTGGTATCCTTCTTGGTGTTCTCCGCAATCTTGGTCCGGATCGCCTCGGACTTCAGGATGGAAGCCTTCGGCGGCAGGTAGCCCTGGTGGTGATAGCCGACCCGGTGCCTGAGCTTCTCTTCCATCGGGATCTCGAAGAGCTTGGCGGTCTGGCGGAACGACTCGTCGATCAGGGCCTGCGGGATGCCGTGATTGATGACCGAGAAGAACCCCAGTTCCTCCTGGATCAGCTTGACGTCGGCGGCCAGTTGCTCAAGCGCGCCGGGCACGCCGGCCAGGTAGGGGCCCAGGTCGAGAATGGGCAGGTCAGTCCCGCGCGCTATGGCTGCGCGCACCTGCTCTGAGGGAGCGGCCTGCAACGGCTGGGCCGCAGCCCGGGATGGCATTGCTGTCATGATCGGTGTCTCCTATGGTTTGACTGATACGGGGAACGTGCTGCCTTGCCCGCCGATACTGTGGATCGGCTTGATCAAACATCCACTGCACACATCTCACTTCCAGAACGCGCAGCGGGATTCCGCCCTGGAAGCAAAGGCCTGCTCCCCGGGAATCCGCTGCACCTCCTTGTAGTAGTCCCACGGCTGGCGTGATTCAGCCGGGCTCTTCACCTCCATCAGGCGCAGATCGTGCACCATGCGCCCGTCTCCCCGGATGTAGCCGTTCTGGACGTACATATCGTTGATGCGGGTTGCCTTCATGCCGGCGATCACCTTCGCGGCGTCGTCCGTGCCAGCAGCCTTCACCGCGCGCAGATAGTGCTGCGCCGCCGAGTAGCTGGCCGCCTGCATGCTGGTGGGCTTCTTCTTCATCTTGTCCTGGAACCGCCCTGCCCACTTCCTTGAGTCATCGCTCTGGTCCCAGTACCAGGCTTCCGTCAGGGTGATGCCCTGGGTCAGTCCCAGGCCAAGGGCATGCACATCCGTGATGAACAGCATCAGCCCCGCGATCTTCATCGACCTGGAGATGCCGAATTCGTTGGCCGCCTTGATCGCATTGATGGTGTCGCCGCCGCCGTTGGCCAGCCCCAGGACCTGGGCCCGCGATGCCTTGGCTTGCAGCAGGAAGGAGGAAAAGTCGGAGGCGGACAAGGGATGCCGGACGCTGCCCAGGACCTTGCCGCCGCCGGCGGTAACTACTGCCGCGGTCTCCTTCTCCAGTGACGCGCCAAAGGCATAGTCCACCGTCAGGAAGTACCACGACCGTCCGCCCTGCCTGGTCATGGCGGCACCGGTGCCCCTGGCCAGGGCCACGGTGTCGTAGAGATAGTGGATGGTATAGGGTGAGCATTCCTCATTGGTCAGTTGCGCCGCAACGCCGCCGGTCACCATGACCGGACGCTGCTTTTCCGCTGCGACCTTGGCCACCGCCAGGCTGGTGCCGGAACTGGGCCCGCTGATGATCATGTCCACCCCTTGCCGGTCGAACCACTCGCGGGCCTGCGTGGCCGCGGTATCGGGCTTGCCGGCATGGTTGGCGTGGACCAGTTCGATGCGCTTGCCGTTGATCTCGCCGCCGGCATCCGCAATCGCCATGCGCACGGCCTCGACCAGGCCGGTGCCGCCCAATTCGGAGTAGAGCCCTGACATGTCCGCCAGCACGCCGATCTTCACCGACTCGCCGCTGAACTGGGCATCAGCCGGTCCGGCCAGGGCCAGGCCGGCCATGCCCAGCAATGCAGCAGGCCACCTGCCCTGCCTTGCCCGGCTCTCGGGCAATTGTTTTTTGTATGTCCGCATCTCTCCTCCTGTCGACAGATTGCACTGCATCCGTTCACGCTCGCATCCCGCCTGGTGGCGCCTCTGCGCCGGGCGGGCTGGCCAATGCGGACAGGTGCGCTTTCCTGAGCCTGCGCAATTGCCCCGGATTTGCCCGCACGCTTTCCACCGTTTCGAAATAGCGCCACAGTTCCCCGTCTATGTCGGCACGCAGCCTGATCGCGTCCAGCAGGCGGATCACCGCCAGCCGCTCGTGCCGCATCCCGACGCTGTGCCGCAGCAGCGCCAGCGCGGCCGCCCGTGCATCGGGTGCCTGGTGCGCCGGGGCTTCGGCGCGGCCGGCGCTGCGGATGGCTTTCTTGAGTGCCTTGATTCTTTCGCGCGACATGGTGCTTGCGGCTCCGGCGTTGTTCGGCTGGCAGCGCTACGCGCCAATGGCCTTGCCCAGCAGGGTCCAGGCCTGCGACAGCTGCTGCCGTAGTGGCAGGGCCAGGAATTCATCGTTCTGATTGGCGACCACCTCGGCGGCCTGGACCTCTAGCAGGCGCTTCAGCCGGTAGCGCGCCCGCTGCCTGCGCAAGGCCGCCTGCCGCCCGGCGGCAGCCAGCCACGCCTGGTGCCGGTCGATGGCATCGGACAGGGCACTGACCGATGCCGGTCGGGATGCCGCGGTCAGCAGCACCGGCGGAACCCACGCGCCTTGCGCATGCCGCGTGATGGCGCCGATGCGCCGGATATCCGTGGCCATGCGCTGCGCGCCCGGCAGGTCTGCCTTGTTCACAACGAAGATATCGGCCATTTCCATGATCCCCGCCTTCATCGCCTGCACCATGTCCCCACTGTCCGGCAACAACAGCAGCACCAGCGTATCGACCTGCGCGCGCGCCGCGTACTCGGTCTGGCCGACGCCGACCGTTTCCAGCAGCACCTCGGCAAAGCCGAAGTCATCCATCGCATCCAGCATCTCCGGGAGGTTGTCGGCCAGGCCATCCGAGGTGCCGCGCGAGCCCAGCGAGCGGATATAGAGGTCCGGGCTGGTGCCAAGCTCGTCCATGCGGATCCGGTCCCCGAGGATGGCGCCGCCGCTCCTGGGACTGCTGGGATCCACCGCGAGCACGCCGAGGCGCCCCTTCGACGCGCGCGCCATGGCGAGGTGGCCCAACAGGGTGCTCTTGCCCGCGCCGGGCGCGCCGGTCATGCCGATGCGCCTGGCTGCATGCTGTGGGGTATCCCGCTGCGCTCGCTGCACCAGCTCCGCGGGCGTGGCGTTGGCGAGGCGGGTCAGGGTCCGGCCCAGCGCACCCCGGTCAAGCGAGGACGGGTTCATGGCGCCACCTTGCCCAGGACTTCATCGCGATGCTCGTCAAGCAGCGGCGGCAGGCCATAGCTCGGCTCGTAATCCGAGAAGCGGATCGGGCTTGCCACCGCGCGCAGCGGCAACTCGCCCTGCCCCAGCGCCACGATCAGCGAGCGCGCAGCGGTGATGTCGCTGCCCAGCGCTTCATTCAATGTGCCCACCTCCGACACGACCACGCCCTGTGGCCCCAGGCGCCGCACCCATTGCGCCGCCGGGGCGGAGCGCAGCACCTCGGCAATCTCGGGTATCACCTCGGCACGGTGCGCGCGGCGGCCCGCCATGGTGGCAAAGCGCGGATCCGTGGTCCACGCCGGCCGGTCCACCTCCTCGCAGAAGGTCTTCCAGAACCGGTCATGGGTGATGAACAGCGTCAGCCAGCCCTTCGCGGTCGGGAATATCTGTGCGGGCACCAGGTAGGGATGCGACGAGTCGGCCAGCCGCTCGATGGTCTCCCCCGCGTTCAGGGCGGCCCCGGCGAGGTAGTTGAGCTGCGACAGCATCACGTCGTACATGGCCACGTCCACTTGCCCGCCCTGCCCCTGCACGATCTTCGCCAGCAAGCCCACTGCGGCAACCAGGCCAGCCGAGTTGTCCACCGCCGAGTAGCCGGCCTTGGTGGGCGGTGCCGCGGGATCTCCCGTCAAGGCCATAACCCCGGTCATGGCCTGGATCACATAGTCGTATGCCGGGCTGTCCGAATAGGGGCCGTCAAGGCCGTAGCCGGTGACGGCCACGCAGACCAGCTGCTCATTCCACTGGCGCAGCACCTCGTAGGTGAGCCCGAGCTTGCGCACCGCCGCCGGACGCAGGTTGGTCACCAGCGCATGGGACTTCCTCAACAGCCCCCCGAGTGCCAGCGTCCCTTCCTCGCTGGCGAGGTCGAGCACCACGCTTTTCTTGTTGCGGTTCAGGCTGGCAAAGTAGGCATTGTGCGGGCCGATGAAATGGGGGCTGATGGTGCGGCCGATATCGCCTTCCGGTGTCTCGATCTTGATCACCTCGGCGCCCATGTCGGCCATCATCAGCCCGCAGTAGGGCCCGGCAAGCATGTGGCCGACTTCGATGATGCGGATGCCGGACAGGGGCGCGCTCACGCCAGGCTCCTGCCCAGATCGCCGACCACCGTCTCCAGCGGCATGTCGGCGGTAAACACTGCGGTGACCCCCAGCGACCGCAGGAAGGGCTGGTCCTCCGCGGGAATGGTGCCGCCGACAAAGACCTTGATGTCATGCGCATTGAGTTCGCGCAACTGGGCGATGACCTCCCCCACCAGTTCCCTGTGGCTGCCGGACAGGATGCTCAGGCCCACTGCGTCCACGCCCTCGTCGACAGCGACCTGCGCGATCTGCAATGGGCTGCGGCGCAGGCCGGTGTAGATGACCTCGGCACCGGCATTGCGCAACGTCAGCGCGATGATCTTCGCGCCGATGTCGTGGCCGTCCAGGCCGGGCTTGCCAATCAGTATCCGCTTGCCGGACAACGCGCCGGCGGCTTGCAAGGTGTTCATAGGTTCACCGGCTCCTTGAATTCGCCCCATTGCTGCTTCAGGCAAGCCACCATCTCCCCGACCGTGGCATAGGCATGGCAGCAATCCACCAGATAGGGCATGACGTTCTCGCTGTCCCTGGCGGCCGCGGCCGTCAGCCGGGCCAGCGATGCGTCCACGGCTGACTGCTGGCGCGTGTCCAGCACGCGCTGGAACTTCTCCAGGGCCCGCTGCGCGACGGTCGGATCCAGCGTGAACACCTCGCCGACCCGGATCTCCTCACCCTCCTTCCTGAAGTGGTTCTGGCCGACGATGACGGTCTGGCCGGAATCGGTGTCCAGCTTGCGCTGCAGGCCCCGCTCGGCCAGCCGCATCTGGATCCAGCCATCCTCGATGGCAGGGATCACGCCGCCGTACGCCTCGATCTCGTTCATCACCTGGACGATCTGCGCCTCCATCCGATCGGTGTGCTGCTCCAGGAAATAGCTGCCGCCCAGCGGATCGACGGTCCGGCCGATGCCGCTTTCATAGGCGATGATCTGCTGCGTGCGCACGGCCAGCTCGGCTGAGAACTCGGTCGGGATCTGGAAGGCTTCGTCGAGTGCGCAGGTGAAGATCGACTGGGCCCCACCCAGCACCGCGGCCATGGTCTCCACCGCCACCCGCACCACGTTGTTGTAGGGCTGGGGCGCTACCAGCGACGATCCCCCGCAGACGACCCCGAAGCGGAAATGCTGGGCTTTCGGATCCTTTGCGCCGTAGCGTTCCTTCATCAGGCGAGCCCAGAGCCGGCGGCCCGCCCGGAACTTGGCGATCTCGTCGAAGAAGTCCATGTGCACATAGAAGAAGAAGGACAGGCGCTTGGCAAACTTCTCCACGTCGCCGCCCCGGGCACGCAGTTCGTCCACATAGGCCAGTCCGTTGGCCAGCGTGTACGCCATTTCCTCGGCCGCGGTGGCCCCCGCGTCGCGCACATGGGCGCCGGCGATGCTGATGGGGTTGAAGCGTGGCGAGACCTCGTTCGAATAGAGGATCGAATCGGCGATCAGCCGCATCGACGGCCGCACCGGGAAGATCCAGGTGCCGCGCGCGACGTACTCCTTCAGGATGTCGTTCTGGATCGTGCCGGTCAGCTTGCTGCGCGGCACGTTCTGCTTGTCTGCCACCGCCAGGTACATGGCATAGACGATCGCGGCCGTACCGTTGATGGTGAACGAGGTCGAGATCCTTGACAGGTCCAGGCCGTCGAACAGGATTTCGGCCTCGCTCAGGTTCGACAGCGACACGCCGACCTTGCCGATTTCCGGCCGGGCCATCGGGTGGGTCGGATCGAAGCCGCATTGGGTCGGCAGGTCCAGCGCCACCGACAGGCCGGTCTGGCCCTGCGCCAGCAGGAACTTGTAGCGCTCGTTGGACTCTTCCGCGGTGCCGAATCCCGAGTACTGGCGGATGGTCCACAGCCGGCCCTGGTAGCCATCGGGAAAGATCCCGCGCGTGAACGGGTAGCTGCCGGGGTCCCCGATCGTGTCCGGATGGACCGCCGCCGCATCCACGCTGGCCGGCACCTCGATGCCGCTCTGGCTGACCGGCCGCAAGGCCGGCTCGGCGCCCGCATCCGTCATGGAAAGCTCAGCGTTGCTCATTGGGCCCTCCTGGAGAGGATGCCCTCGGCAGCGTTCCAGTGGTCCGCGTGCAGCCAGGTATGCAGAAGCTGCTGCTGCTCGATGGTGCGGACAGCGTCATGCGACTCGCCGCGCCGGCTGGCCGCGGTCTGTGCCTTGATGCCGCGCAGCACCTGCGGGGCGCAGCCCAGCAGCGGTTGCAGGAAGGCGTGGATGTCCTTGCCGGCGGGTCCGTCCGTGACCACCGCATCGGCCAGGCCCCACTGCAGCGCCTGCTGCGCATCGACAAGCTCGCAACGGCTCATCATGCGCATGGCCCGCGCCGCGCCGACGATCCGGCACAGGTCGGGGCCGCCGCCCCAGGCCGAGGTGATGGCCAGTCGCGCCTGGATAAAGCCGATGCGCGCGCTCGCCGACTGCAGCCGCATGTCGCAGGCCAATGCCAGCTCGGCGCCGCCGCCGATGGCATCGCCGTTCAGGTAGGCCAGCACCGGCAGCGGGCAGTCGCGCACCGCATCCAGGGCGCCGCGCGCCTGCTCGCTCATCGCCAGCGTAGCCTCCCGGTCGCGCACGCCGGACAGGTCGACCAGATCCCCGCCTGCCGCAAAGTAGCGCTCGCCGGCGCCGGTCAGCACGATGCAGCGCACCCCGGGCTGCGCCGCCGCGGCGCTCACCACCTGCGCCAATCCCGCCAGCACGTGGCGGGCCAGCGCATTGTGTTTCTGCGCCCGGTCGATCGTGATCCATAGCGCGCCGCCGGCGCGCTCCTCCACGGTGATGTCCTTAGCTGCGTACACGCTGATCTGCCTCCCGACTGGTTTGAATGGATGCTAGGCGGGGGTTTATTCCGGGACAAGAACGCTAGTTCCGTATCTCGAACAAATGAGTACAATGCAGCGGAATGCGGCCACGCCGCCGGCGTTTGTTCAGCCGGCCGAATTTCTTCCAGCCAGGTGCAAGCGAAAGGAGGGGTTTATGTCCGGCGTCACGGTGACCGCCATCGAGCGGGTGATCGATATCCTTGAAGCCTTCCAGGCAAGCCAGCGGCCGCTGTCGCTGACGGAGCTGGCGGAGGCAATAGACATTCCCAAGAGCACCTGCCACGCCATCGTCTCGACCCTGATGGCGCGCGGCTACCTCTATTCCCTCACTCGTCCGCGCGCGCTCTATCCCACCCGGCGCATCTATGACGTGGCCCGCGACATCACCGAGAAAGACCCGTTCGTGGAACGCGCCACGCCGGTACTGGAGCGGCTGCGCGACGCCACGCGGGAAACCGTGATCCTCGGCAAGCGGCAGGGTGAGTCCGTGATCTACCTGCAGGTCATCGAAGGCGTGCACGCGATCCGCTACACCGCCAAGCCGGGGGAATTCAAGCCGCTGCACTCAAGCTCCATCGGCAAGGCCATCCTGGGCGGCCTGAAGGAGCAGGAGCTGCGCGGCTGGCTGGCCGGCCGGGAACTGCCCGCCATCACCATGGCCACCAAGACCGACCCGGAAGCCCTCGTGCGCGACATCCAGGAAAGCCGGCGCGCCGGCTACTTTGTCACGCGCGGCGAGAACGTCAGCGACGTCTGGGCCGTCGCGACCTTTCTCACGCTGAACAACGAGACCCTGGCCATTGCCGTGGCCGGACCGAAGAACCGGATGGAGACGTGCATCCCTGAGTGCGCGAAAGTGCTGGTGGCCACCTGCAGCTTCCTGTCGCGGCAGGTGGCAGGCAACCACGCGTGATGGCGCAGTGACCATGGGCCGGCCCCGCTACGCCTCGCTCGATGCCCTGCTGACCGAACTCCGGGCTTGCCGCGCCTGTGCGCCACACCTGCCGCTGGGCCCGCGCCCGATCGTGCGCGTCGGGGCCGACGCGCGCATCCTGATCGTCGGCCAGGCGCCGGGGATACGCGTGCATGAAACCGGCATTCCCTGGAACGATGCAAGCGGCGACCGGCTGCGGCAGTGGCTCGGGGTCGATGCCGCCACCTTCCTCGACGAATCGCAGTTCGCGATCATCCCGATGGGGTTCTGCTATCCCGGACGCGGCAAGAGCGGCGACAACCCGCCGCGCCGCGAGTGCGCGCCACTGTGGCTCGACCGGCTGCTGGCGGAACTGCCGGCGATTGAGCTGACTTTACTGGTCGGCCAGTACGCTCAGCGGCATTTCCTCGGGGCGCGCCGCAAGCCGACGCTGACCGAGACCGTCAGGGCATGGAAGGACTACGCGCCGGACTTCGTGCCGTTGCCGCACCCGTCACCGCGCAACCAGCCGTGGTTCAAGCAGCATCCCTGGTTTGAGGACGAAGTGCTGCCGATGTTGCGCGAGCGGGTTGGCCGGCTTTTGCGGCACGGCCCCGTGCAGACAGGGTAGGCAGCAAGCGATACCCGCACCACCCCCGCCTGGCCGTCTGCCTCATTCGCTGGCCGTAAAGCCCGAGGCCGCGACCACCGGGCCCCACTGCGTGCGCTGCGCCTGGATGAGCTTGCGCAGGGCATCCCCAGGCTTGCCGTTCATCACCATGCCCAGCGCCGACATCTTGTCGCGCACCACGGGATCCTTGATGGCGTCGAGCAACGCCTTCTCGATCCTCGCCACCGTGGCCGGCGGCGTCCCCGCCGGCACAAAGGCCGAGTACCAGCCGGACGCCGCCTCGAAACCCGGCGCGCCCGCCTCCGCCAGCGTTGGCACATCGGGCAGCAGCGCCGACCGGCGGGTCCCGGTGACGCCGAGGAAACGGATCTTGCCCGCCCGGTACAGCTCCATCTGCCCCCCCACCGCATCGATACCCAGCGGCAGCGTGCCGCCGATCTCATCGGTCAGCATCATGACGGCGCCGCGGTAGGCAGTGGGCAGCAAGGGCACGCCAATCGACTTGCTGAGCGACAGCACCCCGAAATGAATGCTGCCGCCGAGCGTGACCAGCCCGACGCCGCCCTTGTCCTGGTTGCGCTTCACCCATGCCAGGTATTCCGGCATGGTCCGATAGGGCTGGTTGACGCTGGCGGACGCCACCAGCGGCACGTCGGCCAGGTAGGCGACCGGAACCAGGTCCTTGTCGGGGTCATAGGCCAGGCGCTTGTAGGTCAGCGGAAAGATGGTGAACGGCGGCGCGGGCGAGATCAGCACCGTCTTGCCGTCTGGCGGCGCGCGTTTGACGTTCTCCAGTGCCAGCCGCGCCGATGCGCCGGGGCGGTTCTCGACCAGGACAGGCGAGTCGAGCGAAACACGCAGCTTTTCAGCAAGCGTGCGCGCAAAGATGTCCAGCGCGCCACCGGCCGCGAAGCCGACGACGATGCGCACGGGCGCGTCGCCGCTGGCGGGGGCAGCCATGGCGGGAACGGCACTGGCGCCCAGCGCCAAAGCCAGCGCGGCGGCCAGCCGTCGCAAGGGGGTCGAATAGGTCATACGGTCACTCCGGTTGACGGCGGCGGATGCGCTCAGGCAGCCTCGAGCACGGTATGCGCTTCCAGCGGATAGATCGGGCGGCGCAGGTTGCGGAACGGAAACTGGCTGTAGTCCGAGCTGCAGACGCCGGGGCCGGCCACCAGCACGATCTCGCTGGCGATCGGCTCGAACCCGGCGCGGAAGTGCTGGCGCGACTTGATCAGGATGTACTTGCGGCGCGACAGGTCGATGCCCGCGTGCGTGAACACGCCGGTATCGAACGGCTCCTGCGGCTTC
Source organism: Cupriavidus sp. SK-4 (assembly GCF_000611125.1). Taxonomy (NCBI): domain Bacteria; kingdom Pseudomonadati; phylum Pseudomonadota; class Betaproteobacteria; order Burkholderiales; family Burkholderiaceae; genus Cupriavidus; species Cupriavidus sp. SK-4. Next base: position 12,459 of record NZ_JFJW01000057.1, on the reverse strand, counting down.
TCGCAGATCACGACCAGCGTGCCGGCGACATCCAGCACCACGGTGCGGCCCAGGCTCAGCTTCATGCCCGTGAACATCGGGCCGGTGACTTGGTAGTTGCCGTCGGTAATGCACTGCACCCGGCCGCTCAGCCGCAGCGGGCGGCCCTTCAGGTCCAGCGCCGGCATGTCGGTCTTGCCGCCCACATCCAGCGTGACGGACTGCCCGACGCCGGCGGCAATCAGTTCCGCCACGGCGCCTGGGTCCCAGAACGGCCCGGCGACCACGCCTTCGAGCCCCTGGCGCAGGACTTCGCCCAGCACCGTCATTTCATCCGTCGGCCCGCCCGCGCCGCAGTTGTCGCCATGGTCGACCAGCACGACCGGGCCCTGCGCGAGCATCTTGGCGCGCGCGATGGATTCCGCCATCGGCTCGATCGGGAAAACGAAATCAGCCCGGCGTTCCCACGCCATGCCGCAGAGTTCGTCGAGCAGGCGCCGCCCTGCGTCGATCCTGGCGCCATCAGCCACGATCACCACGGCCAGTCCGGTATGCGGGATATCGGCAAGCGGAAAACCACCGAACACCGAGGCGTTGAGCACCTCGCCATCGCGCTCGGCCGCCATCGCACGCTCCATGATGTCCTTCATGGGTTGGGCGCGCGGGGTCTGGCGCAGCATGTGGGTGAGCATCGGCAGCGTGCGCCACAACAGGACCGGGCGGGCCTCGCCTCGCAGCGCCGCCATCAGGGTACGGGCGGCGCGTGCGCCGGTCTCGTACACGTCCACGTGGGGATAGGTGCAGTAGCCGGCGATCACGGTCGCATTGTCAACCAGCGCAGCGCTGAAGTTGGCGTGGAAATCCAGCGATACCGCGATCGGCACCTCGGGCGCGGCGGCACGGATGCGTGCCAGCAGTTCGCCTTCGGCATCCGGATAGCCCTCGGCCACCATGGCGCCGTGCAGGTCCAGCATCACGGCATCGCAGCCCGCGCGTACCGCCTCGACAATGCTGGCCGCCATCGACTCGAATGCCTGCGCGGTCACCATGCCACTGGGCACCGCGTTCGCCATCAGGGGCATCACGAACTCGTCGCCCTGGCGGCGTACCAGGTCGATGAACGCGGCCGCGGCGCTGTTGGTGCCCTGGCACGCACGCACCGCGTCGTCGCCGTAGAGCGGGCCAGCGGTGCTGCCGCGGTTGAACGCGCTCAGTGGCGTGGCAATCGGCGAAAAGGTATTGGTTTCATGCCGCATCAGGGCAATGACAAAACGCATGGACTGGCTCCGACAGCGTGAAGGGTTCAGTTGGATTCGAGATCGACCGCGCGCGCAATGGCGCCGTAGCGGATCGTTTCCGCTTGCAGGAAGCGGCGGGCCTGCTCGGGGGTGGAAAGGACCGGCTCATAGGCAAGCGTCTGCAGGCGCGCGGCAAAGTCCGCTTCCTGAACGCTGGCCTTCACTTCCTTGTAGAGCCGGTCGATGACCGGAGCCGGCGTGCCCGCCTTGACCACCAGCGCCAGGTTGCCGCGTACCTGCAGCGCATCCGTGCCGCCCGCCTTCTGCGTTTCGAGGGCGGGAAACTGCGTGATGGGCTCCGCCTGCAGCGTGGCCAGAGGCTTGGCCTTGCCATCCTGGACGTAGTTGACCGAAGAGCCGATCACATCGACATGCGCATAGGTCTGGCCGCCGATCAGGTCCGCCATGGCCGGCGGCGAGCCGCGGTACGGAACGATGGTGAAATCCAGGCCATTGCGGCGCTTCCAGTCGGCCAGGCCCAAGTGCGCGGCCCCCGCGACGACATTGATGCTGATCGACACCTTGCCGGGATTGCGCTGGATATGCGTCTTCAGCTCGCCCAGCGTCATCTCCTTGCGGTCTGCGCGCGTGATGATCCAGTGCGGCACGGTGCTGACGATGGTCACCGGCGTCAGGTCGGTATCGGGGCGATAGCGCAGGCCCTTGATCGTGAACGGATTGATACTGAGCGTGCCGTCGCTGGCCAGCAGCAGCGTATTGCCGTCGGCCTTCTCCTTGAGCACCGACGACACGCCCGGCACGGTCGCGCCGCCGGCGATATTCTCCACCACCACCGGCTGGCCCAGCCGCTGTTCCAGCTTGCGCGCGAGTGTGCGGCCGATGATGTCGTAGGAACCGCCGGGCGGGAACGGCACCACCAGGCGCAGCGGCCGGTCGGGCCACGCGGGTGCGGCAGTTGCGCAAGTGGCTGCGAGCAAGGCTGCGCCGGCAAGCATGCCGCGCATGATCGAGCGCAAATGGCTCATGGCTTCCATGGGTCTCCTCCTGAGGTCTGATTGCCTCGTGATGGCTTGGAATGAATCAGGTGATGCGCCGACTATATGGGATCGGTTCCGATACCAAAAGCGAATAAAAATCGCTGTTTGTTGAGCAAATGGTTAACTTGTAGAATGAGCCACCCGGCCCCGCCGATCGTCGCCTGCCCCATGCCCGCCGAAGCCTTCGCCCATACCCTGCTTGGCCGCCTCAAGCTGCGCCACCTGCGCATCATGCTGGCGCTGAGCGAGATGCCAACCGCCGCCGCCGTCGCCGCGCGCTTTCATGTCAGCCCCGCCGCGGTGTCCAAGACCCTGGCCGAGATCGAAGACATCGTGGGCATGCCGCTGTTCGAGCGCAGCCGCCGCGGCCTGCACCTGACCGAGCCCGGACGGGAGATGGCGGCCCATGCGGCGGTCTTGCTGGCGCAGCTCGAACGGCTCGCCGAATCGCTGCAGGCGGTGCGCGCCGGCAGCCAGGGGGCGTTGCGCATCGCGTTCCGGACGATGTCGGTGCAGCCCTTCCTGGCGCGGGCGATGAGCGACTTCTACCGTGACCATCCGCGCGTGGAGATCAGCGTGATCGAAGGCGGCATCGGCGAACTGGCGGATCAACTGGTGGATGGCTCGCTGGACCTGCTGTTCGCCTATGACGATCCGCGCCTGTCGCTACCCGCCCTGCGCACGGCACCGGTAGTCCCGGCGCAGAAGGTGGTGATCGTCGCCAGCCTGGACCATCCGCTGCTCACGCGCCGCAAGCTGGCGGCGCGGGAACTGTCCGGGCAGCAATGGTGTATTCCGGTAGCCGGCTCGCGCATGCTTCACCTGCTGCACACGGCGTTTCATACCCTTGGGGCGCCGGCGCCCTCGCTGGGCATCCGCACCAGCGATGTGGCCGCCACGGCCAGCTTGTTGCAGGCGGGTCATTTCCTCGCGGTGTTCCCCGAGCGCATTGCCGCGCAGCTCACCCTGGCCAAGGTGGCGAGAGTGCTTCGCTTCGAACTCGGCAGCCGCGTGGAGCCGGTGGTCGCGGTCTGGAACGACGAACTCACGCCACGCACGCCGGCGCGCCTGTTTCGCGAGCTCGTCATGCGCCGGGCCGGCGAGACCGTCACGGCCGAGCCGGTGCCGTTGCTGGCCGCGCGCGCGGTGGCGGCGGCTGGCGTTCGCAAGCGCTGAGCGGGAAGCCGGCCCGGCTCAGTGCGCGCACAGCACCGCCGCCATCTCCCTGGCCGCGCCCTGCAGCGTCGGCACCGCCTGCAGCAGCGCCTCAAGCGAAGCCCGCGCAGTCGGCGCATGACAGGCAATCGCAGCCACCACCCGGCCTGAACCCTCCCCATCCGGCTCGCGCACCGGCACTGCCACCGCGCACATGCCGCGCACGAATTCCTCGTGGTCCACGCCGATGCCGCGCGCGCCCAGCCGGTCCAGCTCGGTATTGAGTCCCGGCACATCGGACAGCGTGCGCGGCGTGTGCGGGGCCAGGTCCAGCCGCCTGAGCATCTGCTGGCGTTCCAGCCGGTTCATTGCCGACAGGAACAGCTTGCCGCTGGCGGTGCAGTGCAGCGGCACGTGGATGCCGGGCGACAGCTGCAGGCGCAGTGGCTCGTGCGTCTCGACGCGCTCTACGTAGAGGACCCGGTCGCCGTCGAGCGCGGTGAGGTTGCAGGTCTCGCCCAGGCTCGCCACCAGCCTGGCCAGGATGGCGCGGCACTCGCGCAGCATCGGCGGGCTCCTGAGGGTCTGCAGTGCCAGGGACGCGGCGCCCGGGCCGGGCACATAGCCGCGCTCGGCGGGCATGCGGACCACGAAGCCGGTGCGCTCCATGGCGGCCAGCAGGCGCATCAGTGTCGCCTTGGGCACATGCAGCCGCTGCGAAAGCTGGGACAGCGTTTGCGGGTGCTGCGCCCTGGCCAGGCTGGACAGCACCATCAGCACGCGCAGGCTGCGTGCATCGTCCTCCACCGCCCCGTCTTCTGCTGCAGTGCGATTCTGAAACGGGAATTGCACGTTCTGTTTCACAACCGGCGTCTCCTCGCGATTGAGCTTTCCATTCCGGCTTGGAAAAATAAAATCCGGAACAGAACGTTTCAGATTATAGATCGAAGCCGGGTGGCTACGTGCCTGCCGGCCAGAAAAAGGAGACAGCGACGATGTCGCAAACCGTTGACTACATCGTGGTAGGCGCCGGCTCGGCCGGGTGCGTGCTGGCCAACCGGCTCAGCGAAGACGGCCGCTATTCGGTCTGCCTGCTGGAGGCCGGCCCGCCCGACCGCTACCCGTGGATCCATATCCCGATCGGCTATGGCAAGACCATGTTCCACAAGGAAGTGAACTGGGGCTTCTATACGGATCCCGATCCCAACATGCTCAATCGCCGCATCTACTGGCCGCGCGGCCGCACGCTGGGCGGCAGCAGCGCCATCAACGGCCTGATCTACGTGCGCGGCCAGCGCGAGGACTATGACCACTGGGAGACGCTGGGCAATCCGGGCTGGGGCTGGGACAGCTGCCTGCCCTACTTCCGCAAGCTCGAGAACAACGACCTTGGCGCCGGCCCCACGCGCGGCACCGACGGCCCGCTGAACGCGACCTCGATCGACCGGCAGCATCCGCTGGTCGATGCCTTCATCGGCGCCGGCCAGGCGCTGGGCCTGCCGCGCCAGACCGACTTCAACGGTGGCGACCAGGAGGGCGTGGGCTATTACCAGCTCACCACCCGCAACGGCTGGCGCTGCTCCACCGCGGTGGCCTACCTGCGCCCGGCGCGCGGGCGCGCGAACCTGCGCGTCGAGACCGATGCCCACACCACGGGGATCCTGTTCGAAGGCAAGCGTGCCGTGGGCGTGCGCTACAGCCAGCATGGCCAGCCCTATATCCTGCGGGCGCGGCGCGAGGTGATCCTGTGCGCCGGCGCGCTGCAGTCGCCGCAGTTGCTGCAGCTGTCGGGCATCGGCCCGGCGCCGTTGCTGCGGGACCTGGGCGTACCGGTGGTGCATGCCCTGCCGGGCGTGGGCGAGAACCTGCAGGATCATCTGCAGGTGCGGCTGATCTACGAAGTGGCCAAGCCGATCACCACCAACGACCAGCTGCGCTCGCTGACGGGCAAGGCGCGCATGGGCCTGGAATGGCTGCTGATGCGCAAGGGGCCGCTGGCGATCGGCATCAACCAGGGCGCGATGTTCTGCCGCGCCTTGCCGCAGGAAAGCGCCACGCCGGACACGCAGTTCCATTTCTCGACCCTGTCCGCCGACATGGCGGGCGGCATGGTGCATCCCTTCTCCGGCTGCACCTATTCGGTATGCCAGCTGCGGCCCGAGTCGCGCGGCACGGTGCGGATCCGCTCGACCGACCCGTATGAGCCGCCGTCGATGCAGCCCAACTACCTGTCGGCCGAGCTGGACCGGCGCTGCACCGTGGCAGCGGTGCGCTATGCCCGGCGCGTGGCGCAGACCGAACCGATGCGCGGCCTGATGAAACGTGAGTTCCGGCCGGGCGACGAGGTGCGCAGCGACGACGAGATCCTGCATTTCTGCCGCGAGTACGGCGCCACTATCTTCCATCCGTCCGGAACCGCGAAAATGGGTCCCGCCGCCGATGCGCTGGCAGTGGTCGATGCGCGCCTGCGCGTGCATGGCGTGGGCGGGCTGCGCGTGGTGGACTGCTCGGTGATGCCCACGCTGGTCTCGGGCAACACCAACGTGCCGGTGGTGATGATGGCCGAGCGCGCGGCCGACTTCATCCGCGAAGACGCACGGCGGGAAGTGCATCCCGTCGATGCGGCGACCCCGATGGCAGCGGCCGCCTGAGCGGCGTGCGCCAATCCTGATTGCGAACAACCAAGGCCAGGCATCCATAACAAGGCCAAACCCCGCAGTGCATCCGGCGTCCATAACCATCCTTCCAGAGGACGCCGCCCATCACCAGAGGAGACAAGCATGACAAGCCCCAACGAACAGGCGATCCGCAAGGTCGCGCTGGCGTCCGTGATCGGCGCCACCATCGAGTGGTATGACTTCTTCCTGTACGGCGTGGTCGCCGGCCTGGTCTTCAACAAGCTGTACTTCCCCGGCAATGACCCGCTGGTGGCCACCATGCTGGCCTACACCACCTTTGCGGTGGGCTTTGTCACGCGGCCGCTGGGCGGCGTGATCTTCGGGCACTTTGGCGACAAGGTCGGCCGCAAGAGCATGCTGGTGATCACGCTGATGATCATGGGCGTGTCCACCTTCCTGATCGGGCTGGTGCCGACCTACGACAGCATCGGCATCCTGGCGCCGATCCTGTTGCTGCTGCTGCGCGTGCTGCAGGGCATCGGCCTGGGCGGCGAATGGGGCGGCGCGGTGCTGATGGCCTATGAGTACGCGCCGCCGGGCAAAAGGGGCTTCTATGCGTCGCTGCCGCAGATCGGGCTGGCGATCGGACTGTGCCTGGCATCCGGCGTGGTGGCGCTGCTGTCGCTGACCCTGACCGATGCGCAGTTCCTGGCGTGGGGCTGGCGCGTGGCCTTCCTGATCTCGGCGGGGATGGTGTTCGTAGGCATGTATATCCGCCTCAACGTCAAGGAGACGCCTGAATTCGCCGTGATCAAGCAGCGCAATGCCGAGACCCAGATTCCCTTTGTCGACATGATGCGGCGCTACCCGGGCAATATCCTCAAGGGCATGGGCGCGCGCTATATCGACGGGGTCTTCTTCAACATCTTCGGCGTGTTCTCGATCACCTACCTGACCCAGACCATCAATATCAGCCGGACAGAAGCGCTGGTCGGCGTGATGGCGGCGGCCATTGCGATGTGCTTCTTCATTCCGTTCTTCGGCCACCTGTCCGACCGCATCGGCCGCACCCGCGTGTATTTCTGGGGCTCGCTGATCACGGCCCTGTCCGCCTTCCCGGCGTTCTGGCTGATGCTGAACAGCGGCGGCAACACCATGCTGCTGTGGCTGTCCATCGTGGTGCCGTTCGGCATCCTCTACGCCGCGGTCTACGGCCCGGAAGCGGCGCTGTTCTGCGAGCTGTTCGATGCCAGGGTGCGATACACCGGCATCTCGTTCGTCTACCAGTTCTCGGGAATCTTCGCCTCCGGCATCACGCCCATCATCGCCACCGCACTGCTCAGGTCGGGCGGCGGCAAGCCCTGGCAGATCTGCGCCTACGTGGCCTTTGCGGGGGTAGTGTCGGCGTTGTCGGTGGCGCTGATCGGGCGGGGCGAAGGCTCCCAGGCGCCGCGCGAAAACGGCATGCCGCTGCGCGGTCCGGCACGCTAGGCGAGCAGCAGGCCGTTGCCGGCCGGCAATGTCTTAGAATGGCGCAACGCCAATGACAGGGACATTGCATGCAAACTCCGGACGGCACCGGTGCGGCCGCCGCCTCGCTCCTGCCCAGGGTCGTGCGCCAGCGGCTGCACGACACCGTGGTCGACCACCTGCGCAACTTTATCGTCGAGGGGGCGCTGCCGCCGGGCATGAAGCTCAATGAGCGCGAGCTGTGTGAAACGCTGGGCATCTCGCGCACGCCGCTGCGCGAGGCGCTGAAGGTGCTGGCCGCCGAGGGGCTGATCGAGATCTCGCCCAACCGCGGCGCGAGCGTGTCACGGATGAGCGAGGCCGAGGCCTGGGAAGCCTTCGAGCTGATGAGCGGCCTGGAGGCCTTTGCCGGGGAACTGGCCTGCGAGCGCATCACGCCGCCGGAGCTGGCCGAGATCAAGGCACTGCACTACGCCATGCTGGCCTGCCGCGCGCAGAACGACCTGCCCGGCTACTACGCCCGCAACCAGGAGATCCACGACCGCATCGCCGGGGCCGCGCGCAACCAGACGCTGCAGCAGACCTACCTGACGCTCAACCGGCGGCTCAAGGCGATGCGTTTCCGCTCCAACCACCAGACCGACAAATGGGACCGCGCCGTGCACGATCACGAAGAGATGATCCGCGCGCTGGAAGCCCGCGACGGCAAGCGGCTGTCGGCCATCCTGCGCCAGCACTTGCTGGAGAAGCGCGCCGCGCTGATGCAGATCCATCCCGACCCGATCGGCGGCGCGCCGGCGATGCCGAACGCCTGAGGCCGTTGCCCTGAGCCGTCAGGCGGCCGCCCCAGCATCGGGACGATCCAGGTACCCGCCGACGATACGGACCAGCAGCGGCAGCTTGCCGGTAAAGAAGTGGTCCGCCCCCGGCACCACCACCACGGGCAGCCCCTGCGGGCGCGCCCAGTCGAACAGCGCGCCGAGTTCCGCGCGCTCGTCACGCTCGCCGTGGACCACCAGGCAATCGGCGGGAACGGCCGGCGTGTCATAGCTGCGGTGCGCCTTGACGGTGCCGTAAGGCGTGCCGGCAAGCACCAGGTGGCGGATCGGCACGGACTGCGCCGCCAGCGTGGCGGCGACTTGGGCCATGACGAACGCACCAAAGGAAAAGCCGGCCAGTGCCAGCGGCAGGCCGGGATGGGCGTCGCGCAGATGGGCGACCACCGCGAGCATGTCCTGCGCCTCGCCGCTGCCTTGGTCATGCTGCCCCGCAGACCCCGCGACCCCGCGGAAATTCGGCCGCACGGTCAGGAAGCCGCGTGCCACCAGCGCCTTGGCCAACTGGTGCGGCACCTTGTGCGTGGCCGAGCCGCCCAGCAGCGGATGCGGATGCGCCACCACGGCGATGCCTCGCGGCGCGCCGGCGGGACGGTCCACCAACATTTCAATCTGCCCGGCCGCGCCGCCGAGCTGCGCCTTTTCCGTGCCTGACGGAACAGCCATGCCTTCTCCTGGTGATGACAATGGGCCGCCTGCGGCCCGAAGACCGTGATGGTAATGCGATTCCGAAGACCGCGCGCCGCGCGCGCGTATCCGTATCAAAATGTCAGCCAGTGCGCTATTCGACACCCTGCGGGGCTGGGTGGCGCATTCGCTTTCGTATAATTCTGCGAACCGCGGCAAGGCCGTTTTCCGTTTTCCCCTGGGCCCAGCCGCCATCGGTCAGCACGTCCCGTGTCACGCACACCGGCCCTGCCAGGCAGCCCGCCGCGCTTCGTGCCCTGACCTGACTTCGCCGAAGGGAGCGCCAGCGAGCGGCCCCCTTCCCGTGTTCATTGCCGGTGTTCCGGCCGTTCCCGCATCCCATCGCCACCGCATCCGACGCATGCCAGCGCGATGCCTTGCCGATGCCGGAGCCGCCGCAAGCCGTCACCATCCGACGAGATTCCGCCATGAGCAAAGTTTCACGGCTCGCACTGGGCCTTGCGCTCGCTGCGCTATGCCACCTGATGCCGGCCACGCTGCCCGCCGCACTGGCCGCTCCGGCATCAGAAGCGGCTTCCGAGGCCGGCGCCCAGCAGGCGCCCGCCATCAGCCACGGCGAGGCCGCCGCCGAACTCAAGCGCCTGCAGACCGAGCAGGACCGCATCAAGCAGCAGGCCTCCGACCCGGAAGGCAACACCAGGCTGCATGAACTCGAAGAAACGCTGCAGAAGCTCGATGCCGACGTCGACAAGCTGTCTTCGGCGCTGACCCCGCAGCGGGCGCAGCTGCAGGCGCAGCTGGACGTGCTGGGTCCGCCACCGGCGGCCGGCACCACCAAGGAAGCGCCGGCGGTGGTCAGGCAGCGTGCCGAACTGAATGCGCGCCGTGCCCAGCTTGACGCGCAACTCAAGCAGGCAGGCGAGAGCAAGGTGAACATCGCAAACCTGAGCGACCAGCTGGCGCGGCTGCAGCGCAGCCAGATCAAGGACCAGCTCGCGCTGCGCTCCGAGAGCATCCTGAATCCGCAGTTCTGGAAGCCGCTGGCCAGCCCGACGCAGGAAGACCAGGCGCGCCTGGCCACCTTTACCGACCAGGTGGTGCCAATGGCGCAACTGGCCTGGCAGCCGTCGCAGCGCGCCGCCACCATCGCCTTGCTGCTGCTGGCCCTGGCCGTATGGACCCTGGGCCGGCGCCTGGCCGAACGGGCACTGGCGTGGTTCTGCCTGAACAAGCTGCCAGCGACGCGTTTGCGCCGCAGCGCCCTGGCGCTGGCCACCACGATGGCCACCGTGTGCACCACCGGGCTGGCGGTACAGCTGGTCTACAACGCCTTTACGCGCAACTACGAACTGCCGCCGGACCTGACGGAGCTCTACGGCCAGCTGCTCAAGCTGACGCTGACCAGCGCGCTGATCGCGGGCCTGGGGCGCGCGCTGCTGTGCACGCGCCATCCCTCCTGGCGCCTGCCGGCGCTGGCCGATCCGGTCGCGCTGGCGATGAAGCCGTTCCCCGCCGTGCTGGCCGGCCTGTTGCTGCTGGCCGGCACGCTTGAGCAGCTGAACCGCATTGCCGATACCAGCGTGCAGGTCACGCTGCTGGGGCGCGGGCTGGTCTCGCTGGTGGTGGTGCTGACCATCGGCGCCGCGCTGCTGCGCGCCAACCGTGTGCGCAACGTGCTGGCGGCCGCCGGCGAGCGGCCCGAGGCGCGCGCCACGCTGGCGGGCATGATCCACGCCGGCGTGTCGGTCATCGTGCTGGTGTCGGTGGTGGCGCTGCTGGCCGGCTATATCAGTTTTGCGCGCTTCCTGACCTACGAGCTGGTCTGGTTCGACATCGTGCTGTGCAGCCTGTACCTGCTGACCCAGGTCACGCGCGACGTCTGCGAAAGCCTGCTCTCGACCAACTACGCCAGCGGCCGCGTCATCAAGCAGCTGTTCGGCGTGGACGATTCGCACCTGGAGCAGGCGTCCACCATCCTGTCAGGCATCGGCGCCAGCGTGCTGCTGCTGGTGGCGGTGCTGGCGCTGCTGACCGGCGGCTTCGGCACCACACCCGCGGACCTGCTCAACAGCCTGGTAATGGTGCTGGGCGGCGAGAAGCTGCACAGCCTCAACATCATGCCCGACCGCATCCTGAATGCGCTGATCGCTCTCGGAGTCGGCATCTGGCTGCTGCGCTCGGTGCGGCGCTGGCTCGATGGGGAACTGCTGCCCAAGGTCTGCAAGGAGCCGGGCCTGCGCGCCTCGCTGATCACGCTGTACAGCAATGTCGGCTATGTGTTGCTGGTGCTGCTGGTGCTGTCGCTGCTGGGCGTGCGCTGGGACAACCTGGCGTGGATCGTCAGCGCGCTGTCGGTGGGTATCGGCTTCGGCCTGCAGGAGATCGTGAAGAACTTCGTCTCCGGCCTGATCCTGCTGACCGAGCGGCCGGTCAAGGTGGGCGACATGGTCAGCATTGCCGGCGTGGAGGGCGATATCCGCCGCATCAACGTGCGCGCCACCGAGATCCAGCTGGGCGACCGCTCCACCGTGATCGTGCCCAACTCGCAGCTGATCTCGCAGAACCTGCGCAACGTGACCATGAGCAACAGCACCCAGGGGGTGGCGTCGCTGCAGCTCACCTTCCCCCTGAATACCGACCCCGAACAGCTGCGCGACCTGCTGCTGGACGTCTACCGCGAGAACGAGACCATCCTCGACGTGCCGGCTCCCTCAGTCATGTTCAGCCAGCTGGCGCCCAACGGCATCACGCTGTCGGTGACGGGCTATGTCGGCAGCCCCCGCATCGCCGCCAACACGCGCAGCGACCTGTTGTTCGAGATCCTCAAGCGCCTGCGCGCCGCGGACATCTCGCTGTCGGTGCCGCAATCGCTGCGGCTGGAAAACATGCCGCCATTCGGGCAGGAGCCAGAGCGCGCGCTGGCCGCCGGCTGACCGGCATTAAAGCAGCCGTTACAACCCTAACAAGTCGCCGGCGGCGCAGAAACATCTTTATGGGCACTTTGCGTGCATCATGAATGCACTCAAGCTGCATCAGAAGGAGTCCGATATGCGCCCCTCTACCCGAATCGTTTCAGCGGTTGCCCTGAGCGTGGCGCTGGTGGCAGCCGGCCCGGCATCGGCGCGCGGGCGCCACCATCACCACGGCGGCGGCTCGAATGCCGGAGCGGTGCTGGCTGTCGGCGCGCTGGTCGGCCTGGCCTTTGGCGCGGCCCTGGCCTCGGCGCCGGTCATGGCGGCACCGCCCCCTGTCACGTACGCACCGGCTCCGGTGACATATGCGCCTGCTCCCGTCTCATACGCACCGCCGGCAGCGCCGCCGGGGTATTGTTATCGCGACTACGACCGCGCCTATGTGCCTTGCGGTCCGCAGCCGTCGGGGTATTACGAACAGCAGCAGCCGTATTACGGTTATTGAATCAGGCGGCTGTGCAAAAAAGAAACGCCCCATGCCAAGC
>NZ_JFJW01000056.1:248-3024 GCF_000611125.1 Cupriavidus sp. SK-4 | reverse complement strand
CCTCAGCACACAGAATTCCTGACACCTCCCAAGGGTTCCGCTGGCAGCAATCCGCTGTGCATTGGCAAGCAGCTCGGCAGGGGTCCAGTTCCGTTTCTCTCCAGTTCTAGCTGTATTGCACCCGTGCAAGAACAGCATTCCGGACTTTCTCCACGGCAGCACTGCCAGCTTCGTCAGCTCAGCCTTATTCACCGTACCGTCCCCGGTGCCAGGCACAGCCGCAAACTCCAGTCCGCTGTTTTCGCCTCCCGGCTTACTGGCATGGGTGAACAGGTGCCCCTCTGCAACGACGTAGTTTCCTTCCCTCGCTGCCCTGGCGATGCTGGCCCACGCATCTGTAAATTGCGCCTCCGTATAGACCTCGATTGCAACGTACTTGTCTGTTTGGAGTTTCCAATCAGCTCGAGCCTTGAGGGTCCGTTCCATTGTCTGTGACGCGCGCCGGAATGAATGCTCGGAGTCTCGGTAGTAGATGGAGAAATAGAGCAACGGCGGTGCAATCAGCACCTTGACCGGTGTCCGGTCCTCGATGGGTGTCAGTCGAACCCGCACCGTTTTGATGGGTTGCATCAGGCATCCTCCCCGAAGATCTCGAGTGTCATGGTGGCTGCGCTATCGCTCGCCACCCGCTCGGTCATGCCATTGCCATCCGTCCTGCCGTTGAACGTGCCTGCCTCGCCCGTCAGCCGGTACCGCAACCGCGCCAGGGGTTGGCCCGTGTGCTGGTCGACAACCTGTATCTGCTGGTCGTAACGGGGATTTGAAGCCGCAAAGATGCTCTGCGCTGGGGAGACGGCGGCGGACATCCCGTCCCCGCCTCCCATGTCCTCATACCAGGCGTTGCCGGCTAGCGTGGCTACGATGCGCTGCGGTGTCGGGCACTTGCACAGCACTACATCCCTGTCCAGCGCTACCTCACCCATTATGTTCATCCGACGCGGGCCGCCGGCCTTGGCAATCGTGCCGACGCTCTTGCAGGCTTCGCAGTACGCCTGGCCGCCGATCAATGCGGCTTGGTTGCCGGCATCACCGAAGGTACAGGTGCGCCCCGAGCAGGGAAGGATTTTTCCGCCGTTCTTCAGCGCGTCGCCGACGACTGCAATTCTTCGCATCATGGCGCGACCTCCGCGCTGCAAGCTGGCTTCTGTTCGTTCTGCATAGGGTCTCCGTTGGGTTTGTCCTTTGCGCGTGCGCGCATGTCCATTTGTGCGCGAAAAGCTAAGGGAAGCAATGAGTCGATTTCGAGTGTTTTTGATCTGCGACAAACTGGCTTTTTTGCTGCGGTATTTGGACCCTTGCAGGGAGGAGGCGGACCAACAACAACCCAAAGGAGAGAGCGTGCACAAGATCCTCGCCGTCCTCGCCCATTGCAGCGGCGTCAAGTTCGTCTGCAAGGACGGGCACGATCAGCCAGTCCAAGCGGTCTTGCTCGTGACACCTGGCCGCATGGCGGCCTGCCTGATCGCCGCCGTTCTGAACCTGTGTCGCTCATAGTGCTGGTTGGACGTTGGCGACTTTGCGCTTGACTTGATGTATCGATCCTTCACAATCTGCTCCTTGATTGTGAACGGCAGGGTTCTCTAGACTGGCTGGGCTCCTGATCAACAGGAGTCGGGTGTGAGAACCCGGTTCACGTTACAGCGGACGGTCGCGTAAGCGGCAATTTTCGAGTCCGTTGCGCTTGTGTGCGCCTTCACTTTACGGCGGGCCGGGCGGGGCCAGCTTCAGCTGGGCCGGGTAGCGTCCGGTTTTCTCACCCCCGTTGTCTGGCCCGCCACCTCAAGTGAGAATGAGCGGTGGGCCTCCACTTCTACGTTACAGAGGTCAGCAATGCACCAGTCCAGCATCGAACCCGACGTCTTCACCCCGCCCCGACTCGATGATTCCCTTTCGCGGTTCAGTCCCGAAACCCGCCGTGCAGCGCGTGAGGACGCGCTACCTGTTCCTCGGCAACTCTTGCTATTGAATCTGTTGGATCAGGCCGATGCAGTTGCTCGAGGCACGGCCTGCGTACTGACGTTGGTTACGCACAGCGAATGTGATGCACAGGAAGAGGGGAGCGTAGCCTTGCAGGCGGCTACGTTGGATGCCTTGCGAGGGCTCTGCCGGGCCTCCCTTGGATTGCTGGCCGACAGGGTAGAAGAGGTCGCGGAGGGAATTGAGGAGGCGATGATCGGGTAGCCAATCGCGGCCCATGAGGTCGGGTCGGCGGAAGCAGTTGGCCAAAGTCCGACCTTCCCAAAGCCCAGAGATGACTGCATGCGACGCATATCGCATGCAGTCGGCATTCAATGGGAATACCGACACCGCAAGAGCCAACGCGAGGAAAGGCAAGTCATGAAGATCGACACTGAGATCCGCCACGTAACCAAGCTAGGCGCCAATCTGTTCCTGGAACTGGGGTTTTCGCCCGAGGAAGCCAAGCGGCTGCAGGCGGCGTCGAAAAACAGATCAACGACACGAAGCTGCTCAAGGAGCAGCTCATGGCCGAACTGGCGGCATGGATTGAGCAACACCACCTGAAACAGGCGGAGGCCGCCGAGATCCTGATGGTGTCTCGTCCGCGCGTGTCGGACGTAGTGAACCGAAAGACGGCCAAATTCACCATCGACACGTTGGTTGAAATGTTGAGCCGCATTGGCAAGCCCGTCCGCTTGGCAATCGGCCGGTAAGCCAGGGGCGCGCAGTAGCGGTGCGCCGCAAACCTGGCAAACGTATCCTTGATTGTGAACGGCAGGGTTCTTGCTATCGAATCTGTTGGATCAGGCCGATGCGG
>NZ_JFJW01000056.1:0-118 GCF_000611125.1 Cupriavidus sp. SK-4 | reverse complement strand
GGGAGAGGGGAGCAAACCTACGGCTGCGTTATGCGCCTCAGGCCTTTCAACTTCCGCTTGTGTGCTCCCTCTCCCGCGTGTGAACTTACCCCGTAAAGTTGGAGAGTCAAAGCTAGGT
>NZ_JFJW01000055.1:175417-183503 GCF_000611125.1 Cupriavidus sp. SK-4 | reverse complement strand
CTCGCAGCCGGCTGCCGCCGTCCCCGCCAACGCTGCGCAGGACGCGGCCGCCGCATCGGCCCCCGCTGCCAAGCGCCCGCCGGTGGTGGCGGCCCAGCCCGAGCCGGTGCCCGAACCGTCGTTCATCGACGGCCTGCTGGCCAACCCCATGCTGCTGCCCGGCGGTGGCCTGCTGGTGGCGCTGCTCGGCGTCTATGCGATCTATCGCCGCCGCCAGCAGCAGAAGGCGGGCGAGGCGACCGGCTTCGGCGACAGCATCCTGTCGCAGGAAAGCACGGTGATGGCCGGTGCCAATTCGCTGTTCGGCACGGCCGGGGGGCAGAGCGTCGACACCTCGCAGCACAGCGTGTTCGGCGCGGACTTCCGCATCGGCAACAACACGCCGGAAGCCAACGAGGTCGACCCGATCGCCGAGGCCGAGGTCTATATCGCCTATGGGCGCGATGTGCAGGCGGAGGAAATCCTGCGCGAAGCCCTGGAGAAGAACCCGGAGCAGCAGCCGGTGCGGCTCAAGCTCCTGGAGATTTACAGCAACAGACAGGATGTGGAAGGTTTCCGCGTGATTGCAGAAGAAATGTTCGCCCAGACCGGCGGACACGGGGCGGAATGGCTGAAGGCAGCAGAAATGGGGCGCGCACTCGAGCCGGGCAACGCGCTCTTCCTGGCGGTGACGCCAGAAGCGGCGGGGCCGGATACGACATCGCCGGCTACCGACCAGTGGCGTACCCAGGATCCGTCGCAGAATCCGGCCTCGATCGCGCGGCTGGAGCCGTCGCTGGGTGACCTGGCGCTGCCGCTGGATGCCTTCCCGGCCCCGGCGGCCGGTGAGCCGATCGTGGCGCCTGCTTCCGCGGCGATGGTGTTTGGCGCTGACGCGCACGACGCCGGCGAGCCGGTGCGGCTAGATCTCGGCCTGCCCGGCGCCGACCCGCTTGCCGACGACGTGCCCACCCTCGACACGCCGACCCGCAGCCGTCCGCTGGAGTTCGACATGTCCGGGCTGTCGCTTGACCTGGGCAGCGCCGCGCAAGCCGACGCCCGCGGCAAGGATGTGCTGGACGAGGCCACCATGCCGCTGCCCGCCGCCACCATGCTGCGCGACGGCAAGCTGGCCGAGCCGATCGACCTGTCGCGCGTCGCGCCTGAAACCGGCGGCGACCTCACGCACGGCGGTTCGCCGAGCACGCTGTCGGTCGACGGCGTGGACGGCGGGCGGGACATGCAGATCAAGCTTGACTTGGCTCGTGCCTATATCGAGATCGGCGACAAGGAAGGGGCGCGCGAACTGCTGCAGGAAGTGGTCGAGCAGTCGCAGGATCCGCTGCAGGCGGAGGCCCGTTCGCTGCTGCAGGAAGTGGCCTGAGCTATCATTGACGGTCCGGCCGCGGCACGCGCTGCCGCAGCCTGAAGCGATGCGCCGGAAGCGTCCCTTCCGGCGCATTCGCTTTTTCGGCGGACCTGGCGTGAACCACTGCGCCCGGACGTACCCGCCGCCTTGCCCGATCCCCTGACATGAACCGCATCGCTCTTGGCCTGCACTACGACGGCGCCGCCTTTTCCGGCTGGCAGTCGCAGCCGCACCGCAATACCGTGCAGGATCACCTGGAAAACGCCATCGAGCGCTTTGCCGGGGTGCGCCTGCTGACCACCGTGGCGGGGCGCACCGATACCGGCGTGCATGCGCTCGGCCAGGTCATCCACCTGGACACGGCGCTGGAGCGCGAGCCATTTTCCTGGGTGCGCGGCGTCAACGCCTTCCTGCCGCCGTCGATCGCGCTGCAATGGGCGCTGCCGGTCGACCAGGGTTTCCACGCCCGTTTCCTGGCGTTCGAGCGCATGTATTACTACGCGCTCTACACCGGGCCGCACCGCGTGCCGCTGGTGCATGGCCGCGCCGGCTACCAGATGCTGCCGCCGGGCCAGCGGCTGGACGTCGACGCCATGCGCGAGGCCGCCGCATGCCTGCTCGGCGAGCATGATTTCTCCGCCTTCCGCGCCGCCGAATGCCAGGCCAAGTCGCCGGTCAAGACCATGTATGACGTCACCATCAAGGACGACGGCAACTGGGTATTCCTGCGCTTTCGCGCCAGCGCATTCCTGCACCACATGGTGCGCAACCTGATGGGCTGCCTGGTGGCGGTGGGGCGCGGACGCTACCCCGCGCCATGGCTGGCGCAGGTGCTGGCCGGGCGCGAGCGCAAGCTGGCGGCGCCGACCTTCATGCCGGACGGCCTCTACCTGGTCGGCGTCAAGTATCCTGATCCTTACCAGATCCCCGCGGCCGATCCGTCCGCGAGCCTGTTCCATGGAGTGTTCGATGACGCAGCCTGAGGCCGCCGAAGGCAGCACGGCGGGCAGCACAGTGCACATGCCGGCCCGCACCCGCATCAAGATCTGCGGCCTGACGCGCGAGGACGACGTGCGCGCCGCGGTGGACGCCGGCGCCGACGCCATCGGGCTGGTGTTCTACCCGAACAGCCCGCGCTACGTCGACGTGGCGCGCGCCGCGGCGCTGGCCGAGGCCGCCGGGCCGTTCGTGGCGATCACCGGGCTGTTCGTCAATGCCGACCTGGAAGACATCGCCCATGTGGCCGAGCGCGTGCCGCTGACGCTGCTGCAGCTGCATGGCGACGAGACCCCGCAGTTCTGCTCGCAGGCGTCGCAACGCTGCCGGCTGCCGTTCCTGCGCGCCGCCCGTGTGCACCAGGGCCTCGATTTGGTAGAATTTGCCGATCAATACCGTGATGCCGCTGCCTTGCTGCTCGATGCCTTCGTCGAAGGCTACGGCGGTGGCGGCCACGTCTTCGACTGGACCCTGATTCCCCCGGCATGGCTTCCGCCTACTCCCCCGGTACCAGCTACCGGCAACCCGAACGCAAGCGGCGCTCCTCGCATCGTTTTGAGTGGTGGGTTGAACGCGCAAAACGTCGCTGGCGCGATTGAACGCGTGCGGCCCTACGCTGTGGACGTCAGCAGCGGGGTAGAGGCCGCCAAGGGCGTGAAGGACCACGCCCGCATCGCCGCGTTCGTGCGTGCTGTGCGCAGTGCCGAGGCAGGATGAGCCGGGCCGTCTCCCGCGTCTTTCCCCATGCCGCCCGTGGCCTGCCGCATGCGCGCACACGCATCGCAGTCAACCATGCGCCCTTGCCGGATGAGGCAAGGCCGCTGTTCCGAAGAGTCTAGACATGTACGACTTGCCCGATTCCCGTGGCCATTTCGGCCCCTATGGCGGCACCTTCGTGTCCGAAACGCTGGTCCACGCGCTCGATGAGCTGCGCGAGGCCTATGCGCACTACCAGAAGGATCCGGAGTTCGATGCCGAATACCGCCGCGAACTGAAGCACTTTGTCGGCCGCCCGTCGCCGATCTACCACGCGCAGCGCTGGAGCGAGACGCTCGGCGGCGCGCAGATCTACTTCAAGCGCGAAGACCTGAACCATACCGGCGCGCACAAGATCAACAACGTGATCGGCCAGGCGCTGCTGGCCAAGCGCATGGGCAAGCCGCGCGTGATCGCCGAGACCGGGGCCGGGCAGCACGGCGTGGCCACCGCCACCATCGCCGCGCGCTTCGGCATGGAGTGCGTGGTCTACATGGGGGCCGAGGACGTCAAGCGCCAGGCCGCCAACGTCTACCGCATGAAGCTGCTGGGCGCCACCGTGGTGCCGGTGGAAAGCGGCTCGCGCACGCTCAAGGACGCGCTCAATGAAGCCATGCGCGACTGGGTCACCAACGTCGAGAACACCTTCTACATTATCGGCACCGTGGCCGGCCCGCACCCGTACCCGATGATGGTGCGCGACTTCCAGTGCGTGATCGGCGAGGAATCCAAGGTGCAGATGCCGGAGATGACGGGCCGCCAGCCGGATGCCGTGATCGCCTGCGTGGGCGGCGGCTCCAATGCCATGGGCATCTTCTACCCGTATATCGAGCACCAGGACGTCCAGCTGATCGGCGTGGAAGCCGCCGGCGACGGCCTGGACACCGGCCGCCACGCGGCCTCGCTGACCGGCGGCACGCCAGGCGTGCTGCACGGCAACCGCACCTACCTGCTGCAGGACGCCAACGGCCAGATCATCGAGACCCATTCGGTGTCGGCTGGCCTGGACTACCCGGGCGTGGGCCCCGAGCATGCCTGGCTCAAGGACAGCGGCCGCGCGCAGTACGTGCCGATCACGGATGAGGAAGCGCTCAAGGCCTTCCACGACTGCTGCCGCATCGAAGGCATCATCCCGGCGCTGGAATCGAGCCACGCCATCGCCTATGCCTGCAAGCTGGCGCCGACGCTGCCCAAGGACAAGCTGCTGCTGGTGAACCTGTCCGGCCGCGGCGACAAGGACATGCACACCGTGGCCGAACGCGCGGGGCTCAAGCTCTGATGCGCGCGCTGCCTCCGACCGGACTTGCCGTGGGCGGCGCGGGCGCGCCGGATGCGTCCGGAGCGCCCGATTCCGCCCAGTTGCGCCTGTTCCAGGAAGACATGTTCGAGGGCATTGCCCGCCTGCCGGACGGCTCGGTCGACCTGATCGTCGCCGATCCGCCCTACGGGCTGGGCAAGGACTACGGCAACGATTCCGACCTGCTGTCGGGCCAGGAGTATCTGGACTGGTCCGAGCGCTGGATGAACGCGGTCGTGCCCAAGCTCGCGCCCAGGGGCACGCTCTACCTGTTCTGCACCTGGCAGTATTCGCCCGAGCTGTTCGTGATGCTCAAGCGGCGCCTGACCATGATCAACGAGATCATCTGGGACCGCCGCGTGCCCAGCATGGGCGGCACCACGCGCAAGTTCTCGTCGGTGCACGACAACATCGGCTTTTTTGCCCGCGCGCGCGACTACTACTTCGATCTCGACCCGGTCCGAATTCCCTACGACCCCGAGACCAAGAAGGCGCGCAGCCGTCCGCGTTTCGAAGGCAAGAAGTGGCTGGAGGTGGGCTACAACCCGAAGGACCTGTGGAGCGTCTCGCGCATCCACCGCCAGGACCCGGAGCGCGCCAACCACCCGACGCAGAAGCCGCTGGAGATCGTCGAGCGCATGGTGCTGTCAAGTTGCCCGCCGGGCGGCCTGGTGCTGGACCCGTTCGCCGGCAGCGGCACCACCGCGGTGGCCTGCCTGCGCCACGGACGGCGCTTTGCCGGCTTCGAAATCAATCCGGAGTATGTGCAGGTGGCATGCGATCGCGTGTCCGCCGCCGCCGCGGCCCTTGCCGTCACGAATGCAGCGGCCGAGCCTGCCGCCACCCCAACCCTGGCCGCCGCCAACGACGATGTCTCGCCGGCGCCGCGGCCTCACCTGATTCCCTGATATGTCCCGTATCCAGAAGACGTTCGCGGCGCTGGCCGCGCAGCAGAAGAAGGGCCTGATTCCGTTTATCACCGCCGGCGATCCCGAGCCCGGCCTGACCGTGGCGCTGATGCATGCGCTGGTGGCGGGCGGCGCCGACGTGATCGAGCTGGGCGTGCCGTTCTCCGACCCGATGGCAGACGGCCCGGTGATCCAGCGCGCCTCCGAGCGCGCGCTGGCGCAGGGCGTGTCGCTGACCCAGGTGCTGCAGTGGGTGCGCGAGTTCCGCCAGACCAATGCCGACACCCCGGTGGTGCTGATGGGCTACGCCAACCCGATCGAGTGCATGGGCGAGCAGGCCTTTGCCACCGCCGCGCGCGAGGCTGGCGTCGACGGCGTGCTGGTGGTCGACTATCCGCCCGAGGAGTGCGAGTCGTTCGCCACGCTGATGCGCGACAACGGCATGGACCCGATCTTCCTGCTGGCGCCGACTTCGACCGATGCCCGCATCGAGGCCGTGGCGCGCGTGGCCAGCGGCTACCTGTACTACGTGTCGCTCAAGGGCGTGACCGGCTCGGCCGCGATCGACCTGGACAGCGTGGCGGCGCGCCTGCCGCTGATCAAGCAGCATGCCAACCTGCCGGTGGGCGTGGGCTTCGGCATCCGCGACGCGCAGACCGCGCGCGCGATCGGCAGCGTGGCCGATGCCGTGGTGATAGGCAGCCGCCTGGTGCAGCTGCTGGAGGACACGCCGCGCGAACAGGCGGTGGCGACGCTGCAGGCGTTTATCGCCGAGATCCGCCAGGCGCTGGACAGCTGAAGTGATGTAATGCCGGCCCGGCAGACCTTGGGGAGTGATGTGTTGTGCGCAAATCGCGCGTTGCGCTTCGAGGTCACCGGGCCGGCATGGTAAATTCGCGGGTTGATTCCCTGCCATCCGCCAACAGGCGTCCCGACACCGGGCTTGCCGGCGGACCGCAGTCATCCGAAAGGAGCTTTCATGAGCTGGTTGGATAAACTCCTGCCCCCCAAGATTCAACAGACCGACCCCAGCACCCGCAAGGGCATCCCTGAGGGGTTGTGGGTCAAGTGCCCGTCGTGCGAGTCCACCCTGTACCGGACCGACGTCGAGGCCAACCTGCACGTCTGCCCCAAGTGCGACCACCATATGCGCATCGGCGCGCGGGCGCGCCTGGACGGGCTGCTGGACGCCGAAGGCCGCTATGAGATCGGCCAGGAGATCGTGCCGGTCGACGCACTCAAGTTCAAGGATTCCAAGAAGTACCCGGACCGCATCAAGGCCGCCATGGACGACACCGGCGAGACCGATGCCATGGTGGTGATGGGCGGTGCCATCCACACCATCCCGGTGGTGGTGAGCTGCTTCGAGTTCGAGTTCATGGGCGGTTCGATGGGCTCGGTGGTGGGTGAGCGCTTCGTGCGCGGCGCGCAGGCTGCGCTGGAGCAGAAGGTGCCGTTCATCTGCTTTACCGCCACTGGCGGCGCGCGCATGCAGGAAAGCCTGCTGTCGCTGCTGCAGATGGCCAAGACCACCGCGATGCTGAACCAGCTGACTGCGGCCAAGCTGCCGTTCATCAGCGTGCTGACCGACCCGACCATGGGCGGCGTGTCGGCCAGCTTCGCCTTCCTGGGCGACGTGGTGATCGCCGAGCCCAAGGCTCTGATCGGCTTTGCCGGCCCGCGCGTGATCGAGCAGACCGTGCGCGAGAAGCTGCCGGAAGGCTTCCAGCGCTCGGAATTCCTGATCCAGAAGGGCGCCATCGACATGATCGTCGACCGCCGCAAGATGCGCGCGGAACTGGCGCAGCTGCTGGCGCTGCTGCAGAAGCAGCCGGCCGACGCGGTGGCATAATAACGTCTGCATGGCAGATCAAGGGCGCGGGTGGTTGACGCGCCTTTCGCTTTTCTTGGCCGCCCCGGCCGCTATCTCGGGGCCGGGTGCAAGCCTGGCCTTGACATTGCCGCTGGCTGGCCAAATCTGGTAGCAACAGCTTTCCTCGCACCCCACATGCCTGTCTTCCATACGCTCCCCGAATGGCTTGCCCATCTCGAAACCGCCCATCCCGTGGGCATCGACATGGGCCTGGCGCGCATCACGCGCGTGAAGGAGGCCCTCGGGCTGCGCATCGACGCCGTGGTGTTCACGGTGGGCGGCACCAACGGCAAGGGCTCTACCTGCGCGATGCTCGAGCGCATCCTGCTGGAGGCCGGCTACAAGGTGGGCTGCCATACCTCGCCGCACCTGATCTCGTTCAACGAGCGAGCCCGCATCAATGGCGAGATCGCCACCGATGCGCAGCTGCTGCCGCATTTCGAGGCGGTCGAGCGCGCGCGCAACAGCTTTGCCGACCCGGTCAGCCTGACCTACTTCGAGTTCACCACGCTGGCGATCATCCATGCCTTCGCCGCGGCCGGGCTGGACGCGATTATCCTGGAAGTGGGCCTGGGCGGGCGGCTGGACGCGGTCAACGTGATCGATACCGACTGCGCCATCGTCACCAGCGTCGATATCGACCATACCCAGTACCTGGGCCATACGCGCGAGGAAATCGGCTTCGAGAAGGCCGGCATCTTCCGCCCGGGCGTGCCCGCGATCTGTGGCGACCCGATGCCGCCCAAGTCGCTGGTGGCGCACGCCGAAGCCGTCGGCGCCGAGTTGTGGCTGGTGGGGCGCGATTACCATTTCCACGCCGCCAAGGGCCAGGAGCGCCAGCAATGGGACTGGAGCGGCGGCGGGCGCAAGCTTAACGGCCTGGGCTATCCGGCGCTGCGCGGGGCCAA